>JBBRHH010000492.1:0-4717 GCA_038222915.1 Tepidisphaerales bacterium | reverse complement strand
CCAATGCTCGCGCCCCGGCCAACAAACGTAAACGGGTAGATCGTCGTATCCGCGCCGATGCTCACACCGTCCTCGATATACGTGTTCGCCGCACTCACAATCGTCACCCCCGCCTCACGCAGCCGCCGCTGAATCCGCTCTTCCATCAAAGCGTTCACCTGCGCCAACTGCTCACGCGTATTCACCGCCAGCGTGTCCTCATACGCCACGGCCTGCAGCGCCAGGATCTTCTTCCCGGCCCGGCGCAGGATGCCGTAAATGTCAGTCAGGTAAAACTCACCCTTTTTGTTGTTGTTCTTCAGTTGCGAAAGGGCATGCAGCAGCGAGTCCACCTTCACGCAGTAATAGCTCGGGAAAACCTCGCGAATGTCCCGCTGTTCCGGCGTGCAGTCCACCTGCTCCACAATGTCCGCAAAATTCCCCGCCGCATCCCGCGTCACTCGCCCATACCCCGTCGGATCATCCAGCACGGCCGTCGCCATGCTCGCATCCGCATGATCATCCCGATGCGCCTTGAGCAGTGTATTCAGCACTTCCCCGCGAATCAGCGGCCCATCACCCGCCAGCATAAAAACATCCCCCGTCACCTTCTTCAATTCCTCCGCACAAACCCGCACCGCATCGCCCGTCCCAAGCTGCTGCGTCTGCTCCACCCAGGTAATCCGCTTGTCATGTCCAAACGCCCCGATGACCTCTTCCTTCGCATGCCCAACTACAACAATCACCCGCTGGCAGCCGGCCTCATAACAAGCCCGCAGCACATACTCCAGCATCGGCCGCCCGCACACCTCATGCAGCACCTTCGACACCCGGGACTTCATCCGAGTGCTCTTCCCCGCAGCCAGAATAACCGCAGTCAATTGCGACATAAAAATCTCTGCTCCGAACCTTCGTGTCTTGTCGTGTCCCTTCGTGGACAACTCTTCTTCATCCGCGTCCATCCGCGAAATCCGCGGTCAAATTCGTCTCCTCAAACTTCGTGTCCAATCCGCGTCCCTTCGTGGACAATATTTCCCTCAGCCGCCGCGGTTCTCCTCGGCCTGACCCACCGGCCAACCACCCGAATCCGCACCAGCGGCAAGATCGCACTCCCCACCACCAGCGCCCAGAACGGAATCGCCGCCACCCGATACTCCGGCATCGACGGCAACAACCACCCGGACGCCGGCTTCGCCGGCTTCGCCGGCTCATGAATAAAATGAAACCCGACCGCCTTCACATGATGCTCGCTCTGCGACGTGGACACGCCGCCAAGCAACCCATCCGCGTCGGCCATCGACATGTTCTTCCGCTCCCACCGCGTTTCGCCTTCCCTGACCGCCGACCCCAGATACCAGCTCATCACCACAAACGCCCCCCGGTAGGGGCCCACTTCCATCCGTGCGTAAGCAGTGTCACGAGCCAGATAATCAACAGTCCGGTAGCTGCGCACCCAAAGCCCGGCCATCACCGTGCAAACCAGCAACGACAAAATCGTGAGGATATTCAGGACGGCGCGCATCATCTGGAAATCAAAACGAACTGGCCCGCAAGGATTCGAACCTTGACGCTCAGTACCAAAAACTGATGTGCTACCGTTACACTACGGGCCAATTTCAGTCACCTTTCGAAACAGCAGACGGTCGGGAAATGACCAGTTCGAAAGGCAACCCCTCGCCCAAAAAACCAATGGAACATTGCCCAGAGGCCATCAGGAAAGGAATAGAAGGGTTCAAGCCAATCGCGGTGCTACGGTGCGGAAATCGACTAAAAACGATCAAAACCGCACATCCCGGGGGCCCGCGCCGGTTCAAACCGCGATCCGGCTCGGCTCGTCTACCCTCCCGGCAAACAAGCCGGGCCTCTCGACGAACGCCCCATGAAGAGGAGGAAATATCCTACGGGAAGGGGGGATGATGTCAAGATCGACCTTGAATTGCCAAGGCTCTGCGCCCGCGAAGTCAGCGAACCCTTACCTCCGTACACCCGCCACCCTGCGCCGACCAATCCACCCAACGCCACCCAGCATCAATACAATCAAGGCATTCGGTTCCGGCACCGCCACCTGAAATCCAGACCACGACGACTGTCCAGGATTTCCCAGCATCTCCCCGTTGATCTCCCCGCTGGCGTTAACCACAACACCAGGCACGTAACCGCCAGTGGCTGCGTCTACAGTTACCGACGCCTCCAACGACCCATTTCCATCCTCGTCCATCAACATCGTGAACGCGCGGCCCGGCTGCCCTGCATCTCCATAATCGTAGAAGTAAACGCTCGCATGATCGCCCGGAATCAAGCCGGTGATCTTCCACGGAGTGCTGCCCGAATTGAGGTAGATAAACTCGCGGAACAGATCGTTTGGATTGTCAGTTCCGGTGTAGCTGTCCACCGGCCCGGTGAAGGAAAGCCCCACGGAAGTAGTATTCCCATTGCTATCTTTCAGCCCGCTGAACGAAGGATCGTTGATCGGGGAGAGATAGCCGAATTGCACGCTGTTCCAGATATTGGCTGCCCCGAACACCGGATTGGCCAACTTCGCCAGCGGCTCCACCCCGGCATAGGTAGCTGATAGAACGTGTGCATTATCAAAGTCGGCGCTGATAAGGCTGTCGCCGCGAGCCGGCAACACCGCCAACAATGCGATCACCACGAACGCCGCAATGAACACCGCCAGGCAACGTCGTGCGATCACAAACCCTCCAAGTTTGACAAATCCAACCCACGCATTCGACCGGACTCATCCGTAACAATACGGTCCGATAACAAATGCGTCAAGCAAAAACCTGCCATATTCCGACGATTCTTACGCCATCTGTAAGTCAATATGGTGCCACCTGCCGTTTGAAACGCTGTTGCATCATGGTCGCGATGCAAACGCGCGACCCCACCCTCAAACCTTCGCCGACTTAATCAACGCCTCCATCCCCTGCAAATGCCGCTTCAGCGCCGCCCGCCCCGCCCCCGTCAGCGAATAAAGGCTGATCGGCTTTCGATCCACAAACTCCTTCTTCACCAAAACGTACCCGGCCTCTTCCAGCTTCCGCAACTGCGCACCCAGATTCCCATCCGTCTCCTCCAGCAGCGCCTTCAACCGCGAAAAGCTAAGCAGCTCAACCGTGCTCAAAAGAACACACGCCCCCAGCCGGCTGCGGTGCTGAAGCAGGGGATCCAGGCGATCAAGCCCCGAGGCATTGGATGACTCGACAGTGGAATTCTTCATGGCGATGGAAATGTGGAGATTGTGTACCCAGCCCGTTTAGCCGCGACGCGCAGCGGAGCGCGTGTCCTAATCCACCTGCCGAGCATTTCCGCGAAACCAAGTCGGCACAACCAGCCCAAGCGCAATCAGCACTCCAAGCGAAGTCCATCCATACCGAGGCACATAGCTGATCGCCACCGCGCCCACCATCAGCACCGGGCCAAGCCACAAAAAATTCCGGTCAAAGTGCACGCCCCCCAGAAAGTAAATGATCCCAATCGCCAACACGATAAACTGGCCAACGATATTCCCCTCCAGCCCGCGCGACACCGCCAGCGCGATCACACCAATCACCGCAAGAAAAATGCTCCCCCAGTGCAGCGCGTGCTTCCGCGCCTCAACACGGTCATATTCCCCCGCACGTTTCGCGGCCTTCTGCCCAGACAACCACCCGCACAACCCCATCACCACGCCACCGACGCAAAGAAACAGGCTCGCCCACCGCGTATTGAAATCCAGCAGCGTGTAACCAATCAAAACATACACCGCCACCGTCCAAGCCACCGGCGTCGGAATCTGCTGCGATCGCTCCCGACGCCCAATCGCCTGCCGAACATACTGAAGGTCTTCACTCACCTGATGAATCTGGCTCATGCGACTCCTTGTAAAGTACTCTATATCTTAGAGTATGATCCTTCGCTGTCAACCTCGTTTCTGAAATTTCTCGAATTTTCGCGGGACTCCCGGCCGCGGTTAAGATCATTGCGTCCCGCGTCCAGGCCATCATGTCATCCGAACCACTCCCCCAACTCGACTACGCCACATTCGCGCCGCCATGGTTCAAGCGCGAGCGCATCCGTCGAGGCCTCATCGCGATTACAACTGTCTCCCTTCTCCTCGCAGCCGCATGCGGGATATACACCAACATTTCCCGCATTAGCCTGGCGTACCACCGCCACCAATGCATGACCTTCACGGCCCCACCGGACCGCGTCGTCTACGAGTCCGACCCCATTAAAGCCAAATTGCTTATCGCATCCGATCAACGGTACGTTGTATTCGAGGACACCATTCGCACCGCGTGCGCCTTCTCATGTCAACCCTGGCAGCGTTATAACGACCGGGGCGAACACGTCGCGTTCCTGCATGGCCGTCGGAAGCCCGATGGAGATGAGCGATTAGTAGCTGTATTATTCTCCCCGCCATTTGAGTGGGCCGGCATATTCCCCTGTCCGTATGTGGAGCAGGCGGGGAAGGTCCAATCCTACCCCAATTCTGGTCGATCCGTGAAGTCACTGGTTGGGTTTGCGTGCGAGCAAACCCTCCGCGTCTTCGCCGGCCAGCCCGACCCCACCGACGAATCCCACTTCACCATCGTCTACGAAGCCCGCAACCAGCGCGGCACCATCGACGGCTACCTCCAAAACGACGACACCATCACCCTGACCATCCGCGACGGCCCGGCCAAAAGATAACGCCCACCGCTGTCGAAGGTCTCGCACCCGCCCCCCTCAAAAAAAATCTCCAATGTGCCAG
>JBBRHH010000491.1:0-4719 GCA_038222915.1 Tepidisphaerales bacterium | reverse complement strand
GTAGCTGTAATCCTTTGTGGCATACAGCTTGTCGCACTGCGTTGCGTTAGCGACCCGCCGCTTGATCTCCTCGCAGCCTTCGACTTCCTCCTTGTAAATCGTCTCGTGGTCGCGATTGCCGGCGAATAATTCATCGAACGCCCGCACGATCCCTACGCTGATAATGTCATTGTGCAGCGGGATGTACCAGAACCACCCCTTCTTTCCCTTGGTTTGCACCACCAGAGTCGCCCCTTCATCCCGGCCTTTGTCCCGATACGCACCTTTCCAATAGGTCCAGACCGCCCCTTTCTTCAGCGACGTGTCCTTGTCCAGAATGCCAAACTTGTTCCCGATCATGGCAGACTGCCCGCTGGCGTCCACCACGACCTTTGCGTGCACATCCTCGATCCGCCCATCTTCATACTGCACCTTCACTCCGATGGCCTTCTGTCCGTCGAAGAGCACCTCGCGGACCCGCACGCCTTCGTGAACATCCACGCCATGTTCGCGGGCATTATTCAACATCATCTCGTCAAACTCGCTGCGGAGCACCTGCCAGGTCTGCGAGCATTCGTGCGGGTTGTGGTCCGTAAAATAAAACGGCTCGGAAAGCCGACCATGCTGGCTGACAAACTGCACCGAGCACTTCTGCACGAACGCGCTCTTCTTCATTTTGTCCAGCATATTCAGCCGCTTGAGCACCCAGTATGTTTCCGGAATCAGCGACTCGCCGATGTGGAACCGCGGAAACTGCGCCCGCTCAAACAGCCGAACCTTATGGCCCGCCTGCGCCAGAAGCGTCGAAGTGGTAGCGCCAGCCGGGCCGCCACCAATCACGACAACGTCAAGTTCGGTTGGAGCGTTAGGGGAGTTCGACATCGTTCCTCCAGTTGAAAATGGTGCAGCGTCGAGAATCGATTACCGATGCACCATATTAAATGTTCGAACAACTATTGTCCAGACATGTTTGCGAGGGCGTTTCGTCACCACGGGATCATGGACATTCAAACAATAAAGGAACCCCACTTGCTGGCTGTTGGAACGATTGAATGGGCGATGCAGGGCTCGAACCTGCGACCTTACGGGTGTGATCCGTACGCTCTAGCCAACTGAGCTAATCGCCCGGCTTGTTTCACTCTATCATCTGATGGGTGAAAATCAAACTTCTGTGGGGTGAAAAAGTGGCGCGGAAAACGGTTGTGGAACAGTTGCGAAAAGCACTCTTGAGCACGTCTTGTGCCGGAGTCTTTAAATTTTATAAGATGTTTATTCGAAATGGGTTACATCCGTTCATTTAATTTGTTTATGGCGTGAAGTCTTGATTGACAGGGTATAGGGGTAGCGGTATAGTCACTCGCGTTGAATCGCATCTGATGTGCGTTACAACTTTTACTTTGAGATTGAGCGGCTGTTTACAGCCGTGGCGCGCTTCCGGAGGTGGATAGGAGCCACCCCTCCGGAAGCTTTTTTTTCAACTTCATTTTATAAAACTTGCCATCGTGCCACACACTTCCTCTCCGGCTTTGGTCACCCATCCAACGAAAGCAAAGCGCGGACAGTTTACGGCGCGGGTGCTCGCCAATCGTTCGCTTTGCCGCGAGCACTTTGGACTGGTGCTTGGCCTTGATGATTTTCCGTTGACTCGGCCTGGGCAGTTTATTCAGATCTCCGGGCGCAATGGGTCGATCGACTACAGCGTTGAGACGGAAATCGATTGGGCGATGGATCGGCCGTTGAATCTTGGCACGGCGGAACTGCAATCGCCTTTGGCTCTTTTGCGGCGGCCGTTTTCGCTGGCCGGGCGCTGCGATGTGGAGTCGGGTGTTGAACTGGAGATTATTCATCGGGTTGTGGGGGCGGCGACAGATTGGATGTCGCGGCTGAGCGTTGGGGATGGGGTGGATATTCTTGGGCCGCTGGGAAACAGTTTTGAGTTGCCGCCGGCCGATGGGGTGGCGCTGATGGTGGGTGGCGGGGTTGGTATTCCGCCGATGATGTATCTGGCGGGGCATCTGGAAGGACGCCGCGGCGTTGCATTCGCGGGGGCGCTGACCCGGGATTTGCTGCCGTTTACTCTTGATCTGGACGCGAGCGGTGACTCGGTTGTGCCGATTGCGAGTGTTCGAGAGTTTTCGCGACATGGGGTGCCGGCCGTGATCACCACGGATGATGGGTCTTATGGATTTCGAGGGTTTGTGACTCAGGCTTTGGAGCAGTACCTGGATCAACAGCTTGCCGATGCGGGGGCGCGGGAGCTGGCGGTGATTTATACGTGCGGGCCCGAACCGATGATGAAGCGGGTGGCGGAGATTGCGGGGGATCGACACATCGCGTGCCAGATTGCGGTGGAGCGGGCGATGGCTTGTGGGATGGGGACTTGCCAGAGCTGCTGCATCCGGGTGCGGAAACCCGATCCTTCCAAGGTGCCGTTGCCGGGGCAGGATTGGTGTTATCGGCTGGCCTGCACGGATGGGCCGGTATTTCGCGGTTCGGACCTGCTGTGGTAGAACCTTGTTCCGCGCGACTTTCGACGGGTAAAAACAATGACCACCATCGGCATGCATTACGAAGTGATTCCTGGGAAGGAAGAGGATTTTGAGAAGGGCTTCCTTGGGGTGATCCAGCATTTGAAGAGCGTGGCGGGGCATCAGGATTCGCACATGTATGAGGACGTTGCCTCCGTGGGGAGCTATGTCATTCTCAGCCAGTGGGAAACCAAAGAGTCATTTGATGCGTTTATTCAAAGCCCTGGGTTTGCGAAGGTCGTGGCCTGGGGCAAGGCTGAAATTCTGCGGTCGCGGCCGCGGCATAAGGTTTATCTCGAAGGGTGATTGACGGCACACGCCTTTCCTGGGACGAGGGGCACACGTGGCGTGGATGTAATCCGATTCATATTGTCTTTATTTGGCTTCGCGGGCCACGTCCTAGGCGTGGGCGGCTGAGGACTTCGCGGGCGGGGTTTCGGCGGCCCACTCGGTGTGGAAGGTGCCGGGCTTGTCGGTGCGCTCGTAGGTGTGTGCACCGAAGAAGTCGCGCTGGGCCTGAATGAGGTTGGCGGGGCCGCGAGCGCGGCGGTAGCTGTCGTAGTAGGCAAGGCTGGCGCTGAAAGCGGGGGTGGCGATGCCGTTGGCGATGGCGGCGGAGAGGACGCGACGCCAGGCTTCCTGGCGGGCGGCGATCATGTCTTTGAAGCGGCCGGTCATGAGGAGGTTGGAGAGGCCGGGCTGGTCTTTGAATGCTTTTTTGATTTCGTCGAGGTAGTCGGCGCGGATGATGCAGCCGGCCTTCCAGATGCGGGCGATTTCGTCGAGGCGCATGCCGTACTTAAACGCCTGGTCGGCGGCGGCGATCATGGCCATGCCCTGGGCATAGGAGCAGATCTTGCTGCAGTAGAGGGCGGCCTTCACATCATCAATGAAGGCTTTGACGTCGCCGGCGGTTTTCTTTGGGGTTGGGCCGGTGAGGAATTTGGAGGCGGCGACGCGCTGGTCCTTGAGGGAGGAGAGGCCGCGTGCGTCGACGGCGGCGGTGATGGTGGGGACGGGGACGCCCAGGTCGAGGGCGGTTTGGGTGGTCCACTTGCCGGTGCCCTTCTGGCCGGCCTTGTCGAGGATGAGATCGACGAGGGGTTTGCCGGTGCCGTCGGGATCCGCGATGTCGATGACCTTCGCGGTGATCTCGATGAGGAAGCTCTTGAGCTCGGACTCATTCCATTCAAGGAACACTTGCTTCAGTTGGTGGTTGTCGAGGCCGGCAATGTTTTTGAGGAGGTCGTAGGCTTCGGCGATGAGTTGCATGTCACCGTATTCGATTCCGTTGTGGACCATCTTGACGAGGTGGCCTGAACCGCCGGAGCCGATGTAGGTGACGCAGGGGCCGTCGTCATCGGTTTTGGCGGCGACTTTCTGGAGGATGGGCTCGAGGTGTTTGTAGGATTCGATGTCGCCGCCGGGCATCATGCTGGGGCCCCAGAGCGCGCCTTCTTCGCCGCCGCTGACGCCCATGCCGAAGAACTTGATGCCGGTGGGCTTGAGGGCGGCGACGCGGCGCTCGGTATCGGTGAAGAGGGAGTTGCCGCCGTCGATGATGATGTCGTCGGGCTGGACGTAGGGCTTGAGTTCTTCGATGACGGCGTCGACGGGGCCGCCGGCTTTGACCATGAGCAGGATGCGGCGGGGGCGTTCGAGGAGGTTGACAAATTCCTGAACCGTCTTGCCGGCCTTGGCGTTCTTGCCCTTTGCGAGTTCGTTGATGAAGTGCTCGCTCTTGGCCCATGTGCGGTTGTAGACGGCGATGGGGTAGCCGTTTCGTTCGACGTTGAGAGCGAGGTTTCGGCCCATGACTTCAAGACCGACTACGCCAAATGCCTGTGCCATGATTTTGTCCTTTATGGGTTGGATTTCAGGTCTGGGAGAGATTCTTGTTTTTTTAGCGGCTTTGGCAATGGGGAAGCGGAGATGGAGGGGATTGCAGGGAGGAATTGGGGGATTTGCGGATTCACCGCGGAGACGCCGAGGCGCGGAGGAGGATGCGGAGGCGCGCATTGTTGGTGCGGTCAAAATGTAACTTGTGCTGATGGGAGCCAGTTCTGAATATTGGCTCTCCGCGATAGTCGCTGACGCCGGGTTGGAATCTACCACCGGTTGGGGTATGAGTAAAAGGCGTTGATCAAGGAGGATCACGCATGGATGCTGATGTATACCTCGCGACACTGACGTCGCTCGTGGATTTGGATGA
>JBBRHH010000490.1:0-4747 GCA_038222915.1 Tepidisphaerales bacterium | reverse complement strand
CTGGCCTTCGATTTTTTCCATGAAGGGTTCGAGGTGGGCGACGGCGGCCTTCATGGTTTCGGCGCTTTGGAGCACGAAGGGCAGCTGCATCTGGCCGGAGCCGAAGAGCTCGCCGACGACTTTCATGCCTTCTAGAAGAATGCTGTTGATGATCTCGAGGGGCGGATGGGTTTTCATGGCCTCATCGAGATGGGGGACGAGGTCGCGTTTTTCGCCGTCGATGATGTGGTGCTTGAGTTTTTCTTCGATGGGGCGGTCGTCGTTGCGTTGGCCGACCGTGGACGTGGCGGCGTCAGTGGCATCGGGGAAGAGGTTGACGAAATGGGTGAGGGGGTCGAAGCCTTCCCTGCGGCGGTCGTAGATGAGATTCATGGCGCCGGTCCACTGCTCGGCGGGGATGCGGTTCTGGGGGAGGATCTTAGAGCCGTGGACGATTGCGCCGGTGAGGCCTGCTTCGCGGAGCTCGTGGAGGAAAGCGCTGTTGAGGACGACGCGGGCGGCGGGTTTGAGGCCGAAGCTGACGTTGGAGAGGCCGACGACGGTGTGGCAGTCGGGAAGCTGCTGGCTGATGAGGCGGGTGCCTTCGATGGTTTCGAGGGCGTTTTTGCGGTCTTCCTCGATGCCGGTGGAGATGGGGAGGACGAGGGGGTCGAAGAGGATGTCTTCGTCCTTGAGGCCGTACTTGTTGGCGAGATTTCGGATGCGCTGGGCGATGGAGAGCTTGCGCTCGCGGGTGCGGGCCATGGCCTGGAGTTTGTCTTCGTCGATGGTGCCGGCGACTACGGCGGCACCGTATTTTTTGGCCATGCCGCAGATGTGGGCGATGCGTTCTTCGCCGTCTTCGAGGTTCATGGAGTTGAGGATGCAGCGGCCGCCGGCGAGCTTGAGGCCGGCCTCCAGGACGTCGGGGTTGGTGCTGTCGAGCATCAGCGGGACGCCGATCTGTCGGACGTAGCGGCTGACGACTTCGTGCATATCGCGGACGCCGTCGCGGCCGACGAAGTCGACGCAGACGTCGAGGAGGTGGGAGCCTTCGCGGACTTCGTCACGGGCCATCGAGACGAGGCCGTCCCAGTCCTCGGCCTGGAGGAGGCGCTTGAATTGACGGGAGCCGTTGGTGTTGGTTCTCTCGGCGACGACGAGATAGCTGAGGTCCTGGCGGATGTCTTCGGAGGAGAAGAGGCTGGAGACCTGCGGTTTGGTGATGATGGTGCGCGGCTTGTAGGCGCGGCGGCCCTCGCCGACGGCCTGGCAAAGGAGCTTGAGATGTTCGGGCATGGTGCCGCAGCAGCCGCCGACGATGTTGACGCCGAACTCGTCGACGAAGCGCATGACGCCTTTGGTGAAATCGGCGGGGCCCATGGGGAAGTGGGGTTTTTCGTCGACCATGACGGGGAGGCCGGCGTTGGGGAGGGCGCTGATGAGGCGCGGCCAGTTCTGGCTGATGTGGCGGACGCTTTCAGTGAGCTCGGTAGGGCCGAAGGCGCAATTGAGGCCGAGGCAATCGACTTCATCGTAGGGGCGCATGGCAGCGACAAAGGCGGAGACGTCGGAGCCGGTGAGCATCTGCTCGCCGTTTTTCTGGTCCATGGAGGCCTGGACCATGATGGGGACGCGCCGGCCGGCGTCGGTCATGGCGCGGTTGGCGGCGACGAGGATATTTTTGATGACGAGGAGGTCTTGCTGGGTTTCGAGGAGTAGGGCGTCGACGCCGCCGGCGAGGAGGCCGGCGACCTGGGTGTAGTAGCTGTCCTCCATGATCTCCCAGGTGGTCATGCCCAGGGAGAGGAGCTTGGTACCGCCGCCGATCGCGCCGACGACGTAGCGGGGGCGGGCGGGGGTTTCGAATTTGTCGCAGGCTTTGCGGGCGATGTGGGCGGCGGCGACATTGTTTTCGAAGACGCGATCGGCCATCTCGGCTTCGGCGAGGACGATCTTGTTTGCGCCGAAGGTGTTGGTTTCGACGGCGTCGCAGCCAACTTCGAGGAAGGCTTCGTGTATTTCACCGATGACGTCGGGGCGGGTGAAGTTGAGGACTTCGGAGATATTTTCCTGGTTCAGCCAGTCACGTGCGAGGTCAAAAGTGCGCAGCTGGAGATTGGAGCCCATCGCGCCGTCAAGGACGAGGACCTGCTTACGGACGGTATCCAGGAACGGGATGCGGCTCATCGTCTATTCATCCTTCCATCCGGATGTATTGTTGAACAATTATCTCCATACGTCAAGCGAAATTTGAAAACTTGCTTGTAGTTTCGCGCCCGACATTAGATTTCTTCGCGCCTACTTTAGACGAGTCTAGAGCGCGGACCGCAAGCCGTGCCACAATCTATGGCAATTTGGGTAATCTTCCAATGTCGATCAAACGCCGTTTGAAGGGCGTTCGATCACCGTCTGACGGCGCTTATCCACCGTCGATCCACAAGCCCCGCCAACCCACTTTTGCGATACCTGGCATACCAGTTGAACAGCGTGGCCCGGCTCACTTTCAAGCCGCGTCTGCGTTCAAGGGAATGCAGTAGATCGGTTGTTGCCGCTTCCCGCGTTCTTTTCCGTTTCACCGCTCGCACCCGCGCCGCTTCCCAGCGTCGGACAACGTCGGCCCGTTGGTCGAGCTGCTCGCGTCGGACGGCGGTGAGCTGCTCAATATCCGATTGGGCAATCGCCGGCATTGCCGCCTTTGGATCGGCCAGCCATTCGCGGACGATCCACGCCACCAGCTCCCCGCGTCGGAAGTAAGACCGCTCCGCCGCCACGTCCAGCGCCGCCAGCTCGGCGGCGGTGAAGTGCATCTGCGGCATGACGCGGATGGGCTCTTTCACGCCAAAACCTCCCAAGGGATAATAAAGCACTTTCCAAACATCTTAACTATTCACTGGCAAGGAACCGATCCGGGAATTTCCCAAGCCTCAATCAGGGTTGCGGACCCAGAATCCCAACTGGCCAACCCCGCACTGGCGGCCGTTGCCATGAATGGGCATCGCGGCCGCCTGGGGCTCTGTGTCTTTCCCACCACCGAGCCCTTGAATCTGACGGTGTAAGTCCACGTCGCTCGATTCAGCGTGCTATCGAAACCATTTCCGCCATCTTGGTCTAAATCAGCGACAAAGAAACCCGATGGACCGATCTGCGTAGGCGCTGTGGGCGTCAACGGCATATCCCGCACGCTTGATCCCTGTGCACCTTCCCCGCCCCGCAATTCCTTCTTCTTCCCATCCGCTAAAAGCTCTTTAACAGTTGCGTTCTCGGCCAACCGAATCCGGTGATCGTCGGATGGCCGATGCCATGTGTTTTGCATGATGCTGGTCAACAGCGTGTCCTGGCTGATGCGGACCTCAGACACAAGGCCGCTCAACTCGACACCGAAAAAACCCTTCGCCATGCTCAACAGCGGCGGCTGGAACGCACGAAGATAACGCGTTGCAATTTCACGAGACTGCACGTTCAGGCGGTCAAGATTCACTTCTGTCCCCTCCACCTTCAAAACCCTCAATTTCGGCTGGCTGCGAAAGACGGTTTCCGCGTCTGTGAGCGCAATCGTTAACTCCGCATCCGTCAATTTTGTGACTTTCCCTTTCAGGTCCAGCTTGTAACCGATGTAAAAGAAAACAGGCAGTGGCGGATCGCCTCCATCGTTGTCTTCGGTCGTGATCGTCGCCCCAAAATCATCCGGCCCCAGCTCAACCAAATCGTCGAGAAAGCTACTTGGCGATCGCGCTGAATCATCCTTGATTTTCAGAAGCGTGCGCGTCACTTGGAACACCTCCGAAGGCACTTTGGGCGGCACAGGCTCGACAACAACAGTTCCCGTACCTCCCGGCGTTCCCCTCGCCCAAGCCCCATCAAACGGGGCGGGCATCAGCACATCCTTTTTATGGAGCGGGAAAATCTCGATCAAATCATCTGTCGTTGTCCAGTTGTCGATCGACAAAACGCGGCCGAAAAAGCTAATGTCTCTCAACGATCCATTAGCGTTGTAAACCCAGCGGAGGACTTTCCCGCCGGGGTTTTTCGCACGCACGCACCGATAGAGGAAGCTGGTGAGGGTCTCGCGATATTTCGCATCGACGTTTGCAAATTTTGCCTGAATCGTCTGCAGGGGCGTCTTGCCGTTCAGGCAGGTTAGTTTGTCCTGGGCTTTCCACTGACCATCAATATCCGGGGCCACGAATTCCCAGCCGTCTTTTCCAAAGCCCCTGATGCTGTGTGTGGAGATCGTTGCGTTGGGGGCGCTGCTAAAAACAATCACGCCGCCACGTCGATCAATTAACGGAAGGCGCACATCGGGGAATTGAAGCTCCGCGGGCGGCGTAAATTCGACCGTTGCCCCCTCGCCGATCTGGGCGATACGCAGATCGCCGTCACGGCGGGGAATCAATACATGCTCACACTCTTCGAGGATCTTCCCCAGCTCCGTCGGCGCATGGTTACAACGCCATTCCAGATCGCGAACGGCATCGACCGAATCAACAGTCGTTGGCACTTTCAGGAGCGATTTTGGCAAAACTCCCATTGCCGTCAGACACTTTTCAATCAAGTCCTTGTTGGTGAGCAGCGCCTTGCCGTTGGCGTCCGAACCGTCGTCATTGAATGGAAGCTTGTTGATGGACCCCTGAGACAAAACGCCGCCTCGGGGCGACTGGAACTTATGCCGCACATCGGCGAAACAAAGCCTCCATTCCACTACGCCGAATTCGTTCGCCGCTGGCAAGGGCGGCACACCCCGACCGTCGCCGTCGCTGGCTGTCCC
>JBBRHH010000489.1:0-4751 GCA_038222915.1 Tepidisphaerales bacterium | reverse complement strand
TTGCGTTCGAGGGCAGTGTCGAGCTCTCTGGCGGCGAGGTCGTCGTCGCCCTTCTGGCTGGCGAGCCAAGCGAGGCGGAGGTGGGCGATTTCGGCGGGGAAGTATTTTGGATCGTCGTTGGCGGCGAACACGGCGCGAAGTTCTCCCTCGGCCAGGTCATACCATTTCTGCTGAATGAGAAATTCCGCGACCCAGTGGTGGTGATATTCCGGCTCGGACGCCAGCGCGAGGGCGAGGTTGTTGAAAATGGTCTGGAGGGTTGGATGGCCATTGCGGTTTGCGAGACGGCCAAAGGCGTAGAGGAATTGGGGGCGAAGGAGTTCTGAGCGATGCTGCCAGAGGTCGTGCCGGAAGCCCCGGAGCGGGCCGTATTCCGCGTGGAGGGCGAAGAGGTCGTCGGCCTTGTCGGATTCGTACCATTTGGTGGCGCGGACGCCGGGGTGGCGGGCGTCGTCGGCGCGGAGAATTTCGGCGGCGGAGAGCACGTCGTTTTTCCAGCGGTAGAAGCCGTAGAGGTGGTCGAGGACGTAGGTGAAATGGCCGGCGTCGTCTTCGCGGGCGGCGGCGTCGACTTTGACGGCGCGGCGGTAGAGGGAGAGGGCTTTGGGATAGTCGGTTTGTTCTACTGCCCAGCCGGCCAGGGAGAGGGCGGCGGCGTTGTCGGGGGGCGGATCGACGCAGGCGACAAGATCGCGGTGATCGCCGCCATGATCGCGGCAGACGCCAAAGATGTGCCAGCGCACGCGTTCGTCGGGATCGTGAACGATGAGGCGGCCGAGGGCGGGGAGGCCGACGCCGTCGGGGAGGGCGGCGAGCTGGTCGGTGACAGAAATGCGTTTGTCGGAGTCGCGGCTGCCGTAGCCAAAGAGGCGATTGCGAACGGCGGAGGTGTCGCTCGGGACATCCCACGGCAACTCGGCAAGGACGGCGCGGGCGCGCAGACGGATTTCAGGGTCGGACGAGGTGAGAGCCGAGCGCATGGCGTCGCGAATGGGGCGGCCGAGACGGATGAGGGATTTCTGGGCGAGCTCGCGGGCGTTGAAGTCGGGATCGGCGAGCTGCTCGATCAGCGCTTCGACTTCGGGAGAAGGTTGGGTGGCGGGTTGCGCGCGTGTGTTTTGCGCTGCTGCGCAGAAGACGAGAAGGAGGGTGAAGAAGAGAGGCCGCCCCATCACGCAAGAGTATAGTCGCGCTCCTGCGAAAGTCATCGTTCGGAGGCGAGGCGCGTCAGCCAGGCTTCGGCTTGCGCGTAAAATTTGAAGAGGCGTTCGGCGGCGTTGAATTCGGGGGTATGGACGTAGCGGCGGCCGGCGAACCAGGTGAGGCCTAGCTTTTTGTGGAGGAGCTCGTGGTACATGACGAAATCGACGACGAAGATTGGAACGTCGGGGCGGTCGAGGGTGGCGCTGAGGAGGACGGTATCGCGGATGGAATCGTGGTGGCCGAACTTTCGGCCGGTCATCATGCGGCTCCAGGTGAGGTTGGGCTTGGGCATTTGGTGGTTGAAGTAATCGGCGTTGACGCGAAGGAAGGACAGGTTGAGGTCGTGGAATGCGCCGGCCGCCCGTTCGATTGGGCCGGCGAGGGCGGTGAGCTCGGCTTGGAGGTTCTGGTAGGGCTCGGCGAGCATCTGGGCGTGCAGTTGTTGCTTGGATTGCGGTGTGCGGCTGAACATGAGATCGCGGATGGCTTCGAAGCCGGTCTGGTCGAAGGCGAGCATGGGGGTGGGCATGGCGGCGATGGAGTGGGTTCGCGTGTTGTGGATGCGGTAGAGGCCGCGCATAGGGCGGAAGTGGATGTGGAGCGGCATGGTCCAGAGCCCGGTTTTCTGTGCGGCTGCATTCAGGATGGAATTGGCGAGCTTGCGGGCGGCGATGCAGGCGAGGAGGTTTGGTTTTTCCGAGAGGAGGGCGAGCCAGGCGCGGAAGTCGCGGGTTTCGGGGGAGACGTCGGCGGGGGTGAGGTTGAGGCGATGGAAGTCTTGTTCGAGCTGCCCGCTGGTCGCGGCGATGGAGGCGTGGGTCTTGTCGATCTGGGCCTCGGATTCGGCGGTGGCGAGACGTTCGAGGTTGCGTTCGAGGGTGGAGCGGAGGCCACGCCAGCGCGTTCTTTCGGGTGGGGTGGCGGCGGGTGTTGAGGAACCATCGCCCACGGGCAAGGTTGGATTTTTGCGGAGGTCCATGAGAAAGCGGTAGGCGCGCTGCGAGGGTGGCGGAAGGTGCCTTGGGGTGGCGCGATGTTCGGCCAGGATGGCGTCGACTTGATTCAGGGTGCGATCGACTTGCGCGATCGCGTCGGCACGCTGCTGGAGCGTGCGCGAGTCGGCCAACTGGCGGCGGACTGAATCGACGGAGCGCACGAGTCCGGAGATTCGGAAGCTTTTCATGGCGCGATCATGTTACACTCCGGCATGCACAGAGCACGATGGGTGATTGTGGGCGCGTTTGTTTTTTGGGTTTGTGGGTTGTCGGTGGGATGCGCGGGGCCGATGGCCAAGCCCTCGTTTGAGAATGTCCATCGGCCTTACCTGCTGCATCTGCCGGGCATTGGCGGGACGCTGGTTTTCGATCACTGGTATGTCGAGGCGCTGCGCAATGGCGGGCTGGATGCGTATTGCGAGATTTACAACTGGACCTGTGATGACCCGTTTATCCATGCGCTGCAGGCGTATGAGCGGAATCGCGAGCAGTCGAAGATTGTCGCAAATATGATCGCGACGCGGCGGCGGCAAGCGCCCGATGCGCCGATTATTTTGTCGGGGCAGAGTGGCGGGACGGGGATCAGTGTTTTTGCGCTGGAGGATCTGGCCGATGGCGTGATGGTCGACAGCGTGATGTTGATCTCGCCGGCCGTGTCTCCTGATTACGATCTCTCGAGGGCGCTGCGGCATGTGCGCGGGCATATGTATGTGTATTCGAGTTTCGCGGATGTCGATTTTCTGGGGCTGGGAACGCTCATCTTTGGGACGATGGATGGGGTGCAGACGCAGGCGGCCGGGCGGATTGGATTTACCCGGCCGGCGGCGGGGGATGAGGAGCAGTACAAAAAGCTGGTGAGCATCCCGTGGCGGATGGAGTTCTTGCTGCATGGCGATCTCGCGATGCATGGTGGGGCGCTTGCGCCGCCGTTTGCGCGGAGCGAGATCGCGCCGCGGATGCTGGAGGAGATTCGGGCTTCGCGGGGCGCGGCGACGATGCCGGTTGTGCAGTAATCAGGCCGGTGTGACGGGGGTTATTTCGGGACACACTTGTTTGATATTGGCAGGGATTTCGGCGTTGGTCCGGCCGGTGGTCCAGGCGAGGGCGGCGAGGACGAATTTCTGGAAGAGGGGGCGTTTCCACAGGTCTTCGCGGTGGCCCATGGAGGTGTAGAAGACCCGGCCTTTGCCGTGGTTGCGGGCCCACGTTTCGGGGTAGTTGGGGGTGTTGTAGACTGCGCCGGACATGCCTTTGGGATCCTGAACGCCGATGACGTGGATGTCGGGGGAGAAGTTTTTCAGAACAATCCATTCGTCGACGGTTTCGAAGTCTTTTTGCTTTTGAAGGCCGGGGAACTTGTCGTCGACCATTTTGATTTTGGAGCTTTGCTGTGCTTCGTCGGTGCCGAATTCGCCGCCGAGCATGGCGATGTAGGGGTCGAGGACAGTGTGGGTGTCTTCTTTTTTGGGCTCGGGGCTGCGGAAGGTGCTGACGGCGGAGTGAAGGCCGATGAAGCCCTTGCCGTCTTCAATGGCCTTGAGGAGCGCTTCCTTGCCTTCGGCGGTCATGGGAGGCTGTTTATCGGTGCCTTCCTGGGTGAGGTCGCCGGAGGTGAAGAAGACGAGGGCGTCGAACTTTTCGAGGTACTCGGCCGAGAACAGGCTGCCGTCCTTGGAGCAGGTGATCTCGTAGTTGTTGTCTTCGCACCAGCCGGTGAGGAGTTTCTCGGAGAAGCTGGGCTGGCCTTTGATCCGGGTGACTACGGAGTGCTGTTGCTGAGAGGACTTGGTGAAGTAGAGGATGCGCTTGGGGGCGGGCGCATCGGCGCCGCGAACGAGTGGGGCGAGGGAGAGGCCTATTGCGCCGGCGGCAGCGCCGCGGAGGATCTGCCGGCGGGAGGTTGTGTGGCTTGTGGTCATGGGATGAGGGATTGGTGACGTATTAAGGAGTGACGGTGACGGCTTCGGGGCAGACGTCCTTGACGTTGGTGGGGATTTCGGCGCTGGTTCGGCCGGTGGTCCAGGCGAGGGCGGCGAGGACGATCTGCTGGAAGATTTCGCTTTGCCAGACATCTTCGCGATGGCCAAGCGAGGTGTAGAAGACGCGGCCTTTGCCGTGATTGCGGGCCCAGGTTTCGGGGTAGTTGGGGCGCTTGTACATGTCGCCGGTCATGGCGCTGGTATCCATGACGCCGATGACGTGCATATCGGGGGCGAAGTTCTTGAGGGCGTACCACTCTTCGTTCTTCTCGAAATCCTTGAGATCGGTGAGGCCGGGGAATTTGCTGTCGACGACTTTGACGGTGGATTTCTGTTGCTGGCCGTGGGTGACGAATTCTCCGCCGATCATGGCGATGTAGGGGTCGAGTGTGTCGTGGGATGCGCCGTTCTTCGGGCCGCCGCTGTGGAAGGTGTCGCTGGCACAGTGGAAGCCCATGAAGCCCTTGCCGCCTTCGATGGCCTTGAGGAAGGCCTCTTTTCCTTCCTTGCTCATCGGCGGAGTCTTGTCGGTGCCGGCCTGGGTGAGATCGCCGGTGGTGTAAAAGACAAAGAC
>JBBRHH010000488.1:0-4753 GCA_038222915.1 Tepidisphaerales bacterium | reverse complement strand
GCTCGCTCCATACCGTGGGCCAAAGCGCGCCGGGCCATTCCCACATCAATTGTTTCACGGTTTGCAACCGGATACTCCACCGCGTTGTAGAAGATCTCAGCATCGGGCAGGTAAGCCAGCAAAGCAGGCTTGTCCCGGAGCGTGGCACGCAGGCCCGCGATCGCCGATTTCAACGTATCCAGCCCAGCCTGTAGCGATTGCTTCTCGGCCGGCTCAAGCTCATTGCCGATGGGTGGGATTGGCCGAACATGGGCGGGGTCGTTGTCGCGGATACCGTCGCCGTAAGTCGGTGTTTGCGACGCAATGCTCAAGAATGGGAATATCGAAATGGTAGTCAGAATTGCAGTTTTCAAGCGTGCTCCGGTTTCGACGTACTTTAGTCATTGCCGAAGGCTGAACAAACGAGCGATCAATTGGTGGAAATCCGATCGCCAGATCATGACGAAGTGAATATTTGGGCGCTCACCATCGAGTCGATATCTTTGGTGGTCGGATTTTCAGGGCTTTGAAGGCCCATGCGTCAGATGCTGGAGTTGAGGGAATTCCAACGGGCGAGAATCTTGACGCCGACGCAATTGATCACGGCGATGGAACCGACCACGATCAGCCCTGCGATCAGTGAGTATTCCAGCACTTCCCCGCCGCGGTTGTTTCGCAGGGCACGAGAAGCAAGGCGCAGCATGACGCGACGCCTGCGCGATTGTGGGAGCGCAATAAGGCGGGCAAACTTTCTCATCATGCGTGGTGATGGATGCACACGTCCTATCATTCGACCCTGCGAACTCCCACACTTGAGCACAAATTTGTGGAAATACGCTTCGCATGGCCGACGTCACCGCACCTCAGCATAGCGCACCAGCGATCGACCAATCGCCGCAAGCGGTCCAATCGCCCTTTACAACACATCCGCCGCCGATATCTATCACATATTGAAACTACGACCCCACAGAGGAACCACGCATGAAACTCCGTCGGACGCTCGCTCTCGCTGCCTTTGCTGGCCTGACCGCCTCGCCCATCTTCACAACGCCCTCTTTCGCGGCCGACCCGCCCCCCGCCACCGCGCCGGCCGTCAAGCTGCCACCCTACGCCGCCGCGACAACGCCGCAAGATGCCACCACGAAAATCGAGGCGCTGGGCGGTTCGGTTCATCAGGTGGCGCAGAACGATGATTCACTCGAGGTCGATTTTCACTTGGGCGGACAGGCCATCACCGATGATTACCTGCAATATCTGCTGCAGCTGAAGAAGGTCGTGTCGCTGAACCTCCAGGACACCAAGATCACGGACGCCGGCCTGCCCCACGTCGCAAAACTGACGACGCTGAAAACCCTCCACCTTGAAAAAACGGCCATCACCGACTCGGGGCTGGCGCAACTCGCGGGGCTGAAAGATCTGGAATATCTCAACGTCTACAGCACGCAGGTCGGCGACGCCGGCATTGATGCCGTGAAAGCATTGCCGAAGTTGAAACGGCTTTACGTGTGGCAAACCAAAGTGACCGAGGCCGGCGTTGAGAAACTGAAGAAGGCCTTGCCCGAAATCCAGGTGATCCCGGATCCGTCAGTCGAGCGGCGCGAAGCACTGGCCGGTTGGGAACGCGCCAAGGGCGACGTCACCAAAGCCGAGGCGGCCCTGGTGGCCGCGAAGAAGGACGCCGAAGAACTTCCCGCCAAGGTTGAGCAATTCAAGAAGGAAGCCGAGGAGGCCAAGAAGCCGGCCGCCGACGCAAAGAAATTGGCGGACGACACCAAGAAGAAATCGGAAGAAACCGCCAAGGCGGCAACCGACACAAAGAAGGCCGCCGATGATGCGGCCGCTCAGTTGAAGGCCAAGGCAGATGACGAAGGCCTGAAGAAGAAAGCCGAAGACACCAAGAAGGCGGCCACCGACGCCGCGACGGCCGCCGATACGGCAAAGAAAGCATTCGACGAAGCCCAGAAGCAGTCAGAGGCCACACAGGCAAAGGCCGACGAGGCGAAGAAGTTGGCGGATAAGGCCGGCAACGCCAAGAAGATGGCCGAGGACGCGCAGAAGTCGCTCGAAGGTGCTAAGAAGGAAGAAGAGTCGGCGAAAAAGAAGGCCGATTCATTTGCGCCGAAGGCGGGGTGAGGAAATCGTTGCAGTAATAAAGTTGACGGCGATCCGACATACATCCGGTCCGCGTTTCCGTAATGAGAACGAACCAAGATCCTTCGGCAATACCTCAGGATGACGCCGGGTTTACTTCCGCCCCACATTCGCATCGATCGCCTTCACGATGCTCTCCTGCAGCGTCTTCATCTTCCAGTTGCTGTCCCCCGGCACATTGTTCATCAGGATTGAGAACGCAAACCACTGATCATCCTTCGTCTTCAGAAAACCGCTCAGCGCACTCACCTGGCTGATGTACCCGGTCTTGGCAAAAACCCGGCCTCTCAAATCGCTCCCCTCAAACCGCTTTTCGAGCGTCCCGTCCTGCCCTGCCACGGGAAGGCTGCTGATAAACATCCGCCCCGTTTTCGCGTGGTAGTTGGAGATCAGGACCTTCACAATCGCCTCGGGGCTGATGGCGTTTTCCTTCGATAGGCCGCACCCATCGTCCAGATGAAATTCGCGCTCATCGACACCAATTTTCTTCAGATATGCCGCTGCCGCCGCCGTGCCCGTCGCCCACGTCCCTGATTCACCAGTTGCCGCAAATCCGTCGCGCTTGCAGAGCGCCTCGGCGTAAAGGTTCATGCTGTCCTTGTTCATCCGCTCGATCACCTGCGCGAGCGGCGTCTCGTGAATCGCCAGGACGCTGTAGGCCGGATCGGCTTCCTTGCGCGATAGAGCAACTCGCGCATTCTGATCCCGACCGATCTTGCCCGATACGCGAATCCCCGCATCGGCCAGACACTCTCCGAGAACCGTCGCCGCGTAGAGCGCCGGATCGTGCACCGTCACGGAGATCGGTTCAATATTCCCCGGCGATTTCCCCGCCAGCGTCACCTCATTTCGGCCCGGCTGGCGCGATAGCCAAACTGCATTCTCATGATCGCCAATGCACTTGTTCAAAACGCTCAAATAATGCGTCGGCGGGCTGGTGGTAAATTGCACCGGCCGACCAACCGACTCCGCATGAATGAAAAAGTCGACGCAATTCGCGTTTAGATTCACCCCCGCCACCTGCGCAGCATACCGTTTGTGTTCCTGATTCGCCGCCCAGCGCGGATGCGCAAAAACCTGGTCGAACACACTGTCATCAACCAGCACATCGCGAATGGCCATGATATTCCGCTTCTTCAACTGCTCGGCCCAGTTCTGAAATACTGTCGTCACATCCCAGCCGACCTTTTTCAGCATCTCCGCGTCGCCCAATGTCGGATCGCCGTCGCCGACAAGGATCAGATCTTCCCCATGCTTCACGAGCAGCGTGCGAAACCGAAAATTCGGCCCAAGCCGGTCGATCGCCGCCGAAGACGTAATCAGCTTCAGATTGCTCGCGGGCGCAAGCGGCGTATTCGGATTCATCGCAAAAAGCAGCCGAGCCTTGTCGGCGGCGGCCCCCAGTTGCACCACCTCAATGCCCACCGTCGCGCCGTGAAGGTAACGGTCCTGCAAAACGGCGGCGATATCGCCGTCCATATCGGCGCGTGCCGAAGCGTTCGCCATGACAATAAGTGCGGAAAAACAAATGAGGAAGGTGAGGAGTTTCATCCGTGAAACCTCAAAAGTGCAATAAACGATCAAACTACGTCCGTGCTTCATCGATAAGAGTATCGGATGTTACGCCCGTCGCAAGTGAAACGGGCGCTAATGCACCAACTTGCGCAGCAACGCAACCGATCTCCGGGCCGCTCCGTATTCGTCCGCATCCTCCGGGCACGATTCAATTCCCCAGCACCCGCTATACCCCGCATCCTGAAGTTGACGAATGGCCGACGGCACCTGTGTCATCGTCTCGTTCCCCTGCTCATCCCACTTCAGCGTCTTGATGTGAACCGCCGTCGCGTATTTCGCACAGTCGCGCAAACCTTCGGCCTTCTTCCCCTCTTTCCAATTCTGCGTATCCAGCAGCAGTCCCAGCCCATCAATGCTCTCCACCAGCGTGAGCACATTCTCCGGCAAAACTGTCGGCCCCCAATGGTTCTCAACCACCACCTCAATATTGAAGCTCGTGGCCCGCTCGATCAGATCCTGATACCCCTCCTCAATCACCTTGAAAATCTCACCCGTCATCTCCTCAGGCCCGCCCGAATCAATCCGAACCTGCCGCGCCCCCAATCGACGCGCCACCTCAATCCATCGATAAGCCCGCGCGCGGTTCTCGGCCAGCTTTTGCGCCTCGGCCTCATAAACGTGCGCCCCATCCACAGCAATCAAACCAAATGGCAGTTCAACCGCGTCGGCCGCGTCTTTCACTTTCGTCAGATAATCCTCTTCCGCCCTCGACAGATGCTGCTTTGCCCCAAGCTTCACCGCCGCATCCCCCTGCTTGATCAACGCAAGATGCGCATTCCACGGATCAAGCTGCGAACATCCCAATTCCTTGCAGTCGACGATGAAACGAAAAATGTCCTGCTTCCCGGCGGCCAGCAGGCGATGAAAACTGTACGAGCAAATTCCGATTTCCATTCGTCACCTCAGTTCGGCCCCCACTGGAAAATGATCACTGGCGTATTTCGCCAGGCGGTCGTGTTCCACCCAGGCGCTCACGATCCGATTCTCTGACACGCCGTGCGTGAAAATATAATCGACGCGCTGGCCCGGATGCTGCGTTGAAAATGTC
>JBBRHH010000487.1:0-4755 GCA_038222915.1 Tepidisphaerales bacterium | reverse complement strand
GATCGGCCTTCCACTGGCCCGCTGAGCGGCAATTCGTTCACGCCAGGTCTGGGCCGTGGTATTCTTCGCCAATGCATCCATGTGATACCTCCAAGTTGGAGGCATGGTGGCGAGTTACGCCGCCGGCGCGAAGGTGTGGTTGGTCGAACGGACACAAAGAGAGCGACGTTGGATTGGCCTGTTGCGTCAGGGGAACCGGGTTGGCCGGGACGTTGGAGGAATAGACCGGGCCGTTGATGGCCGTGCCATTGGCGGGATTGGCCGCGCTATCGATGATCGCGCCGGTTGCCGACGACGCGGAGGCACCGGCCGCTGCTTCGCCGAAGCGGTAGTATGCGACAGTCCCGGCGAGCGTAGCCCTCGTGGATATCGAGGTGATGAAGATAGCGGCCAAAAGCAAAGATGATTGACGCGACATCGGACCTCCCGACCAGGTTTTGACGTGATTAAGAGCGGTCGCCCAACAAGCGGGCTCTTCTTTGGGGCAGGATAGTTATAGGACGCAATGCGGCGTGTATGCAAGAGCCTGGCTGCTTTTGGAAGCGATGGAGGCGGAATAATGAGGGAGGCGAAGGGCGAAGACGAGCGTCGCCCCCCGTTTGGCATTTCTCATTCCACGCCAGCGGCATTAGCGACGATTCGTTGTCGTTGGGCGAAGATTGGCGACCGCAGTGGACTCGGTTTGGTCCGGAACCCTGTACATTGCGCGTGCACCAGGATCAGTCCAGGACGAACCATTGCTTGATGACGACCCAGTCGCCGCTCTGGCGTTTCACATCAAAAATGCATGTCGATTTGAACGGACCACCCTTAGCGTAACCACCGCCGACCTTGACCGAATCTTTGTCGAGGTACGTTATGGATGTGACGCGGAAGATCATTCCGTGGCCGCCGCGCTCTTTGTGTTGAACTTGATCGAATTCTGTTTCGACAGCCTGTGACGCTGGAAAGATCGGGCGAATCTCGTGGGCGAAACGTGCCAACAGTTCTGCCGGCGGATCGGCGTCAGCATCAAGCGACAGGAAGTAACAATCGTTCTTGGGTCCTCTTCTGTGCGTGTTGAAGTCGTTGCGGATACCCAGACTGAGTTGATAGCGGAAAGTCGCTTCGATGATATCCAGGCATTCCGCGGACCGGCCTGCTGGCTGAGTCGTGGATATGGATGGCGGCGCTGGCAGAGAACCTGAGGCAGTCGGCTGGTTTGCAGGAAGCGGAGCCGGGTTGGATCTTGCGCAGGCCCCGGGTTTGAACAGGCACGGAGTTAATGCAAGGGCAATGAATAGTCGCACGGACAAGTGCATAGCTGAACGCCTTCAATATCACTTGCCGACCGGGATCAATAGCGGAGCGAACGACGTATTCCGCATGCGGCTACTCCAGCGTAAACCACTGCACTTCCACCCGGCGGTTCTTGTCGGCGTCTGTGCCGGCGGGTTCTTCCCAGCCTCGGCCTACCGTGTCGATTCTCGCTGTGTCGACTGACTGCTTCTCGACCAACAGCTTTTTGATCTCGGCCGCTCGGTTCTTGCTCAACTCCATGGCCTTCAGGGCCATCTGGCGGACGAACTGTTCACCCCCCTGCTTCTGGAACGCGGCGATCATACTGTTGTCTACGTGGCCTCTGAGCAGGATCGTAGAGCCGGGGCTTACCTGGAGTAGCTTCTTGATGGACTCCAGGTTCTTCATGTTCTCTTCGTTTTGCTGATCGAGCGTGGCGGAGTTGGGCTGGAAGAAGAAACGGATGTCCTTACTGAGGAGTGGATCGCCTTCGACCGGGGCCGCGCCGCCGGTGCGGATGGGGGCGATGGCGATTTTCTGTTCTTTGAACTTCCCGGTTTTTTCCAGGTCCTGGAGGTAGTGGAGGTCGGCAAATTTGTCGGAGTCGATCGGGTTCTTGATCAGATCAGAGCCGTAGGCATAGACCGACGATTGATAGATGCCGCTAAAGCTGCCGGCGGCGTCCATCGCGCCGCTGAAAAAGGCAAGATTTTCAGGAACGTTGGCGAGGTGTACCTTGGAGAGCTCGGCCTTGGCCTTGTCCTTTTCCCATTTGAAGGCCTTGGCGACGACATCGGTGTTGGCGTCGGGATTGTCGCGGACCATGCGGTTGCCTTCGAGCAGACCGTCGACGAGGCCGGCGACTTTGTCGGCGTTGGCCTGGGCGAAGCCCTTGTTGACGATGAGGACGTCGGCGATGACGAGGAGGTTGCGGTTGGTGGTGAGGATGTGGGCCTTGCCGCCGGATCCTTCGGCGACTTCGCTGGTTTTCGGGGCCCAGGTGACGGTGCCGGCGAGGCGGTTGCGGTTGGCCTTGATGTCGCGGAGGAAGATGTCGCCCGCGCCAAAGCCGTCGGCGCAGTAGACGAGGTTGACCTTGCCGGGATCGGCGGCTGTCTTCAGATCGGCGAGCATGTTGACGCCGAGGCCGGCCTCCTGGGCGAGGTAGCGGATAAGGAAGTCGGATTCGGTGAACTGGGAGCAGGAGAGAATTTTCCCCTTGAGATCGTTGATGCGCTTGACGGCGGAGGTGACGACGATGCCGTCCGCGCCGCGCGAATAGCCGATTTGCGCGGGGACGGTGACCTGGAATTGTTTGCCGTAGACGGCGAGGACGTCGGCGGTGGTGGCAGAGGCGGCGATGCGGCCGCTGTTGAGGGAGGACCAGCTTTCCTCTTCGGAGAGGGTGATTTTGAGTTTGAAGTTGTGCTTTTTGAAGAAGTAGGAATTTTCGTTGGGCTCGAGGCCGCCGTTGGCGGCGATGAGGCCGGCGTAACCGGCGTATTCGCTGAGCTCGATTTCGACGGTGTTGTTTTTGACTTCGTAGGGCGCGGCGGCCTTCAGGTGCGGAACTTCGGTACGCGTTTCGACGAGTTCGGTGTCGGCGGCGAGGCCGGTGAGTGGGGGTTTGTCGGCTGCGCTTGCGGAGGAGAGGAAGAAGAGAAGAGACAGAAGAGTCACCGCGGAGTCCCAGAGGCGCGGAGAGGAGAGCGCGGAGGTGAAACCACGAAGTCGCGAAGGCACGAACGGGAGAGGACGAAGCGATCTTGTTGGCGTGTGGAGCATTTTAAAATTGCCTTCCATTGATTGATTGTTTTCAGCGGAGCATGGCGTCGACGTCTACTCTGCCGGTGGTTTGCGGTGGGGGCATGGCTGCTGCTGTTGGGTCTTTGCCCATGTCGCTGAGGGCTTTGCCCATGGTGGCGAGCTCGGCTTCCTTCGAGCGGACTTTGGTCAGCTCGTCGAGGCCCTGGTTGACCTGGACGCTGTCGAGGTCGAGGGCGAGTTTTTCGCGGAGGGTTTTCAGTTTTTCGATGTCGCCGTTGAGTGTCGCATCGAGCTGGTCCATCTTGGCCATGGAGTCGGCGTAGGTTTGCACAAGGGGAGATCGGTCGGTGATGTATTTCTGGGTCTGGTCGAGGATCTGCTTGGCTTTGTCGCGGTCGAAAGTGTGGCCGGCCATTTTAAATGGCCAGCGGTCTTCGTCGTCGGCCTGTCGGTAAGCGCGCTCGAGGCGGTCGTGAATGTTTTTGACGTCGGAGAGATTCTGGGCGAGTTCATCGCGGCGGGCGGCGATCTGGGTTCGGCGATCGTTGAGAGTGCGTAGGTGGGCTTCGCGCTGGGCGATCTGCGACTGGACCTGCTGGTCAGACCAGCGGAGATAACCCTGCGGGTCCTTGGCGATTTCCTGGGCGCTCCAGGCGGTCTTGGCAACGGCGTTGGTCGGCTGGGGCTGTGCGGACTGACTCTTGCCGTTGTGAACTTCGGCCGTGGTCGCGCGCCAGATGATGGCGGTGACAACTACGGCGGCGAAGATGATTCCAAAGAGTTTCATTGTGGTTCGGGACGAAAAAAGATGAAGGGCGAAGGCGCGGCATGAGGCCGCGCCTTCGCGTGACTTACACTTGATCGGCCGTTACTTGATCTTTCCGACGATTTTGTCGAATTCGCTATTGTCGACCGTGTTCTTGGACTGGGCGACAAGCTGGGCAAGGTCGACGCCGCCGGAGGTTTCGCTGGCGGTGGTGACGGTTGCCTGTATGGCGCCCTTCATGTTGACGAGCTGGGTCTTGAGATCATCCGTCAGCTTGTTGACGTCGAGAAGCTGGCGATTGGTGGCGATCTCGGCGAGCTGCTGCTGGGCCTGGGACTCGGCCTCGGCGATCTTCGCCACTTGCGCTTCGAGCGTCTTCAGGCCGTCCTGTGCCTTGGCGAGGAGGGAGCGCTTTGCTTCGGTTTCCTTGTAGAAGGTAACGATCTTGCGCTTCAGCGAATCCTTGTCGAGCGATTCACCCTGCCAGGTAACCGGCCAGGTGGCGGATTCGGCGGCGGCGTCGTTCTTCTGGTAGATGTCCTTCAACTCCGACAATGCACCGTCGCCGATCTTCACGGCGTTCTGCGAATCTTCACGCATGCTGTCGAGCTTGCCGCGGCTTTGCGCCACGCGGATGCGGTCGGCCTTCAACTGCTCAAGAGCCTTCTTGTCCTGCTCTTCGCAGAAGTTGAGGTAGTTGACCGGATCCTTTGCGATGTTTTCCGGCGTCCAGTGGAGGTAGCCGTCGGCCGCGGCGTTGAACTTGGTGTGGAAGACATCGCTGGTGAAGTACCAGCCAATGCCCAGAGCGGCGGCAACGACAAGGACAATGATAACGGTGGTGGCGGCTGAGCCTTTGCGAGCTTTCATTGGCGTTTCCCCTTTCCTGTAGAGGGTGGTTCCTAAAGCGAACGGTGACGATACACAGCGTAACGCGGACGTTC
>JBBRHH010000486.1:0-4770 GCA_038222915.1 Tepidisphaerales bacterium | reverse complement strand
CCATCAATCCGAATAGAACAATAATCCATCGCCCCCGATGCAGTTGAAACGCAGCGAACAGGTACATAAACGGCAGTACCGGAATAATGTGCCGTATGCCAATCTGCAGCTTTCCCGCGGAGCTGATAAGAAAAAGCAACGAGGGCGGCAGAAGAATCGCCAGCGATTTCCACGGATGTCGGCTCCGCGAGATCACGAAGACCAACACCGCCAGTGCAAACGCGGCCAGCATTCCAATCGGGCTCTTGATGGTGATCGCTTCGAAGAAATACTGCCAGCCGCCCGAAAGGCCGACATGGCCGTTCAGGTAACAGCGAAAGCCGTGGCGGCTAAGCGTCACCAAAAACATATTGCCAAGCACCATGCTCGGCATCGGGATGCTCGCCTCTTTGATGGAAAGCGGAATCTTCAGCCAGGTGCGTTCCTGATCGAACAGTTCCTGATTGCTCAACTGGCCGACATCGAAGAGATAAGTGCCCCACAACACTACAAACGCAACGGCCGCGATTGTCAGCATTTGTGGAATCGTCGGCCAGACCCGCCGAAACGCTGAGATGGCAGTTGCCTGTTTTTGCCGACGCCGCAGAATCGCACGCGCAGCGCGTGCCAGCAGCAGAATGCCCAGCGCTGGGATCACGAACATACAGGTAAATTTTGTTGCGAGTCCCAGCCCCAGCGCTGCGCCTGCAATCAACGCGCGTTTCCAGGTTGGCCGTGCGACCAATCGAAGGCCGAAATAGGTCACCATCAGAAATCCGGCCGCCGCGGCTACGTCAGTTCCTGCAAGCCCTCCGTGCGCCAGCAATGACGGATCCACGCTGAAGAAGGCAACGGCAAGCAATCCGACCAACGGACTCGCCAGCCATGAGCCCAATCGATATAGAAAAAAGAGCGCCAGTGCCGGAAACACCAGATTCGCAAGCCGCGCAATGACGAGGACACGCCAGTACGGCACGGGGCCACCGAAGAGAACCACGCCACCAGCGTGATTTGAAGCATGGCGCGACTGAACGGTCTTCTCATCCCGCGCGCGTTCCAGCCCAACGCCTGCCAGGCGAAGCGCAGCGCCGACGACAATGCGTTGCAGCGGCGGATGCTCGATCATGTAGATGGCCTTATGGGCCTCGTACAAACTGACCGCCGCCGCGATATGGGCCGGTTCGTCAGTCGTGTGATTAAATACGCGAACGGTTGAGGCGGATCGTCCAAGCATGACGGCCGCGGCGAGCGTTGCGATCCAGGGGTAGAGCCAGTGGCGCGATGGCAGCATAAGGCGTGGGCACAGAGTCATTGATGTCCAGCGAATCGTATTGTAATAGCCGCAAGGGTGTTATCGGGCTAACCGGGCGGGAAGTTAAGAAAGTCGATCAGGCGCGGGATTTAGCAATATTGCAGCGATATTCCTAAACTTGCCGCCGTCGGTGGGACGATCTGTTTTGAGTGAGTTGAGAAAATCTCGTTCACTCTCCCCTCCACAGCGGTCCGGGTTGCCCTCCCCCTGACCGCTGTCTTTGTCTCCGGTTATTGCCTGCGATTTCGACGAAGCAGCGCCAGCGCAGCGACCGGCATTAGAAACAGTGCCGATGGCTCGGGAACGGCCGCAACCAGTTGCGTGACAACCACAACATCCGCCGTGTTCGCGCCGCCTTCGGTAATCAGGTTTACGGCAAACGCCAGATGATCGTCGTCGCTTAAGCCGTCCTTAAGCACATCGGCGTCAAAACCTTTGTTATTCGCGCCGCGGATTGGATCGAGTGCCGCCACCGTATTGTCGGCGGCGAAAGCATCGCCCAACTCAAAGTTTAGCGCGTCTCCGGCCGAGGCAACGATCTGTACTTGCTGCGAAAGCGGATCCCACGCGAGAACCGCCAAACCCATCGTCGAGTCTTTGGTGATGCTCGCTTCAAAGACGACCCAGCCGTGATCGTTAACCATCGGAGCGAACGTGTCGGTTCCATTGCCAAGCGTATCGATCGTGTAGCCGCTGTGACTGGTGTCGTTGTCAGTCGCGATGGTGTAATTAATGTTGGTGTTGGCGTCGAAATAACCAAGAGTGGAACCGCTGGTGCTGGGGACAATGTACGCCATGCGGTTGCCGACGGTCATCTCGGCCGCGCCGTTGTTGTCGCTGCCGATCGTGTGGGTCCAATGCGCGAGATCCGTGTAGCTATCAACAATCCCCTTCTGATGAAAGACGAGCGAGCTGTCAAATGTCCCGCCGACGCTGCCGGTGACAGTGGCCGTAAACAAATCCGTCGTATCCGTCGCGGCGAACAATTGGACCGGAGTAACAAGGCCAAAACCAGAATCAGCGCCGGCGGCAACGCGAACATTGCCCGGCACATCGTCGACAATTTGATAACCCGGGCCGGATGTGGCGAGGAAAACCGCACGATCAGTTTCCGTAATGGCTTTTTTCGACAAAGCCGTGTTGAACCCAGTGTTTATGCCCGTCGCTACAGATTGATTGCCGACGGTGCTGCCCCGGACGATGACCTGATTAGTGGCCAGGGGAACCTGGCTTGTGCCGGCGAACAACGCGTGCCCGGCGTTGTTCACCTGAAGGCCCAAGCCCGTTGTATCTGTTGTTGGACCGGGGGCGACGTAGGCGAAGGTGCCGGTATCGGGAGCGGTGTCGCCGGTGGACAGAATGCGCGTGCCCGGTCCGCCAGTCAGTTGATATTGGTAGACGCCGGCCGAAGCGGACTTGGCCTCGACGCCAATGCCGGGGTGTCCGACGAACGTGGCGCGTTCAGTGCCGAGATTAAGGCTGAGGGCGAGGTTGGTGAATGGGGGAATGCCATTGAAGGTCGGAGACGTCGCGGGACTGATCCCGTAGATGGGATCGCCGGCGGTCGCGATCAGCGTAAGCGGGCCGCCCGATCCTGGGCGGAAGGCGATACTTGAAGTGCCATCGTATTCAACAATGGCGGCGACGTCGCCGTTTTGCTGAGCTACGACCTGGTTCACTTGTGTTAAAGAATTAGAGTCGACCTGGTCAATGGCCGTCCGGAAGGTGAACGGCGCTGCTGATGCGGTGGCGGCGATCAATGCCGCGCTGGCGGCCCATGCGAAGTTCGTCCTCATCTGCACTCCTTTGCCCCGAACTGATGAGTCCGATAATACTCCAGTCCGTCCGGTGGGGCAACATGGAAAGTGCGATTAAGGCTTTTGTCTTTCCAAGGTTAAGGTGCCGACGCCGTCTGCCTTTTTCACATCGCCCGGCGGCGTTTCACGCTTGTCGCCAGTGCTGTAAGCAAGCGTGAGGGTATCTCCGTTTAGTTCGTAGATCGCCGCGAAGACCTGACCAGGATGTACTTCGCCCGTACGGGTGAAGGTCAGGTGCTTCGGGGTCTTGGACCCGTCCAGGACGAACTTGGCCTCGTCCTTTTTGCCATCTTCACCCGCGGACGTGGTCACGGTGTCCCCGGCGAAGCGGAGCGTTACCGGGTGATCCTTTACTTCCTGGTCCGGAGTGTCTTCGCCGTTCTTGGTGCGCTGTACGACCTTCCATGTGCCTTGCAGAAGGTCGCTGTCCGTCTTGGCCTTTTCTTCGGCGCAGACAGAAAGGCTGAACAACAAAGTGAATGTCACGAGCAGCTTTAGCATACGTCTCCAGGTGAGTTGTCTAATTACTCTACTGCGTCATGTGACGTATTGTGAACGACGGACCCAGCCACGACTTTTTCCGCGCGATCGGAGGCGGCCGTGTAGATCGCTTCCATCGCGTCGAGAAACCGCTCCTCGGCGCGCCAAAATGGAAAGCTCCCCAATCGCTTCGGGAGTGCGGCCGCGACGGGCGGAGGCTGCAGGCTGCCGACCTCTGGTCGCGTTTGAAGGTCAACACCCCAAAAGGCGGCTGCCTCGAGAGGAATGGGCTGCGTTTCCTCAACTCGGGGTGCGGGTTGTGGCGCGGTGGCGGTCCGTCCTCCCAACTGCTTAAGAATGTCGTCGCGGTCCATTCCGCGCAGGCGGAAGATCAGGAAGGGGTCGCGGTCGAATTCTTCGCCAATGAGGTAGTAAACGGCCGCGACGTGTTTGCACGGGTTGGAGTAATCTGGGCAGGAGCATTCGGTTTTCAGATCCTGCCGGCGCATCGGCAACAAAGGGACGCCACATTCGGCGAACGGCGCTTCGATGTCCTGAGGCATTTCGCCGGCCATGAGTTTGGCGGCGAAGATGGCCTGGCGCGAAAGCGCTTCAATCACTTTCTTCCACCCGGCTTCCGGAATCTGATCAACCGCGATGCTCACCTTGTAGGGCTTGGGGCGCGAGCCCTGCACTTCGGCGGTAACTCGGCCTTTGGTGATTTCGATGTTGAGCACCTGGCCGTTACGCGCATAGGACCGTCCGCGCGAGAGTCTGCCGCCGAGTTCGTCTCCCATCGCTTCAAGGACGGCGATCCAGCGCTTGGCCCACCAGCTTTGACCGAACTGACCTCGCTGGGATTGAGCTTTGATGCCCCCTTTGGCGGCGCGCGGCGCTTTGCGTTCAAATCTTTCGAAGCGATGCCAACCGTAATTCCAACCCATGACATCATCTCCTTCACATGAACAACTGCTACGCGCGCAACGCCACGAGTTCCCTTATCTGTTTCGTGTTCAATTCGGTTAACCACCCTTCGCCGGTGCCGACCACCGCGTCGGCGATACCTTTCTTGCGGTCGATCATCTCGTCGATTGTTTCATCCAGCGTGCCGGCACAGATGAACTTGTGCACCTGCACGTTTTTCTTCTGGCCGATGCGGAAGGCGCGGTCGGTGGCCTGATT
>JBBRHH010000485.1:0-4790 GCA_038222915.1 Tepidisphaerales bacterium | reverse complement strand
GTCCATTCAGCTCAATCTGCGCGAGGAAAATGGCGTGCATCGCCTGGGCGTGACGGACATTTTCCTCGCGCAGATTGAGCTGAATGGACGCCAGATCGGACAGGAATTGTGACAGGCGAAGGCGGGCTGCAATTGTCTGCTTTAAGATGTCATTCACGAATCCGCCAATTAATGTCATGGCATCATTGATGCTTTTTTGTTGAATGTCGTGTTTTGCTTGCGCCGCCGCCGCTTTTTGCGCGTCGGCTTCAGAAGTAGGAGGGGTAGTCGGGACCACTTTTGCCGTAACAGACTTGGAATCGGGCTCAACGGCATTCTGAATGGCAACCGCTATTTCGGGATTCGCGGCGAACGCCTGCAGCAGAAACTGCTTCCCTGTCTGAAGCTGTATGACAGCCTGGTGGCCGGAGCTCGGCTGCCGGCTGTAGTTTGCGATATCGGCGATTTCTGCCGCGGCGGTGGCGGCTGCATCGGCATCGTGGGGAATGCCCTCAATAGTGTTACGCAATTTTTTGCACGATGCCTCAAGCGAACGGCGTTTAGCGTCCAGGCGAGTGATAGCCCCGACCAGATCGCCCTTTTCACCTCTGTGCATGCGGTCAAGTGACAGGACCAGAAGTGATCGGAGATGATCCTGCTTCCCTTCGGGTGTCGAGTCGTCAAAGGTAGGCGTCCTTGAACTGATCTTGTTGCCCTTCTCGTCGAATGAGGATGCGATCCTGGCAAAGAAATCAGCGCGGTTGAGAGTCGCATCTTTGTTGGTTGCGGATGCATTGTCGCGATTGCGATGCCGGTAGAGGATATCGGCGTAGATTGTTCGACCGCCGGGTACGGGAACAGGAACATATCGGATCGCGTGATTGGCGGGCACAGTCGTGGTTGTCGGGGCACTGGCGTCCCCTGATACCGTAATGGTCTTGGAGTTGAACAGACGCACCGCTGCTTTATCACCAATGTCTACGGCCTGTTGGATCAATTTGTGTGTCTCATTGATGTCATCGGCGGGCGCTGGAGCTGGCTGCGCCTTTGGTTCATTGCTCGCATACGCCGCAATCGCCTCCTTTAATCCACCTATTTTCGCTGTGCCTGATTCCGCGTGTTTTGCTTCTTCCAACGCTGCAGCGATTTGCGCCAGGTTCTTTGATTGAACGGCTTTCGTGAGCGCTGAAATCAGATCGTTCCATGCCGGCGAGGTGCCGATTTTTTTACCATCTGCGTCAATGATTTCCTTGAGCGGGGATACGGCGCCTTTGTCGAGGATATCCTGACTGGCCTCGAGAAGTGCGGCATCAAGACTTTTAAGGTAGGCGTCCAGCAGCAGCATGCTGTCCCGATCCAGTCCGGTGCCGATGATCGCGACCAGAGCATAGGCGCTGGCCGGGTCACGGCTTTCTGCAACGGTCGCTAGCAGTTTCTTCTGCACATCGGTCGCTTTCACGCGAATCGCTTCGTTCTTTTGGAGCTGTTCGCCGGCCGCGGCCAGATTCTTAATGAGCCCAAGCAGCCAGTCCACCCGAACTTTCCGCTCGTCGTCTTGGAGCGGCTTTTTGAGGGCAGTTTCATGATCCGCCGGCGAAGTAGGTTGGACTGCGACTGTCGCGCCCGTCGCCGCTCCCCCCTTGTCTTTGCCGGTGGCAGGGGCCGTTGTGGCGTTTGCGCTCGATGCAATGACCAGTCTCTCCTTGGTCTTGGTGAGATCATCGGCAGTTGCTTTGCTGTCGATTTGCGCCTGCGCCAGCAACACGCCCTGAACGCTTGCTATAAGGTTGAGGACATCAGCGATGGCCGCCACGCGAATCTCCCGCGATGCAACGCGCTCGTGGAATAATTCATCATGCTCGTCGAAATAGGATCGACTCAGTTGGTCTGTCTGAGGGTCCGACGGGTCGATCGTATACGGGTCGTCCAGCAGCAGGCCAACCGCCTCATACGTTCGCAGGCGCATGCGACGCCAACTAATATCCGTCGTTACCTTTGCAAGTTCGGCGTCAAATACCTGGAGACGGGCGGCGGACACAGTAGTTTCGAGTGCCTTACGTGCCTCAATATCTTTGGCCAGCACACTCGCCAATCCGGCAGTTTCGCCGGTGAATTCATCGAAGGTCGTGACATTGGCGTCCGCGAGCTTCTGATGGCTATTACTGTGATAATGCAGTGAGTCGCAACCGGACAGCAATAGCGCGATGACGAGAAGCCCAACGATCGTCTGGCGCGTTTCCACGCCAGAAAGTTGACGACGCCAGAACCGTTCGCTGCGCCTGCCGATTGAAACCCTGATTCGCCATGGCATGAAGCACCATCCCTTGAAAAAAATTTGGACCAAGGGAAAATGTTGGAGCGCAGCTGCTGAGTGGGTGATCCAACTCTTCACTATCCGGTGCCGCTGAGTGAAGAAGTGAACGGTGTGCAATCAGACAATCAGCTCCTGACGGGAACCACGTTGTTCGATTACCTACCTGATCGAGAAACTGCGCTACTTAAAATTTACCCGTGATGAAAAATAAGACACGAGAATGACAGGACGTCTGTCGCTTGCTCGTCCGATAATCAGATGATATTGCCCATTTTGTTCCAGTCAAGAAAAAAATGTTTTTCATTGTTACCGCGGCGACCATCGATTGAGCGTCTTTCGTGTCAACCAAATGCGGGACGGGAGGTAACTCGTGACGTGAACTCAACAATACAAAAGAAACGTCAGCTCGGCGCATCCATCCTGGTTTTTTTCGTGTTGCAGCAGGCGGCCGTCCGCGCCGCCGATTGGCCCGAATATCACGGCCCGCAGCACAACGGCATCTCCGCCGAAAAGGACAAGCTGGATTGGGGCACCGAGAAGCCGAAAATCCTTTGGACCGCCCCCACGCTCAAAGGGTTCAGCTCCTTCTCCATCGTCGGTAACAAGGCATACACCGAAGTCGTTCGCGACATCAACGGCGCGCACCGCGAAGTCTGCGTCGCCCTGGACGCCAACACCGGCAAAGAGCTCTGGTTCGCCGACATGACCAACGCCAAGTACGACGGCGGCGGCGATGACGGCACCGGGGATAATAAGGGCGGCGACGGGCCGCGATCGACGCCCGCGATCAGCGACGGCCTGGTGTATGTGTTCTCGTCTGACTTGCAGCTTTTCTGTATTGATGCCGAATCCGGCAAAGTCGTCTGGCAGAAGGACCTGGTCAAGGAAAACGCCGGCCGAAATATCCAGTGGCAAAGCGCCGCCTCCCCCGTCATCGACGGCGATCTCGTCTTCGTCGCAGGCGGCGGCCCGGGTCAAACCTACATCGCCTTCAACAAGAAGACCGGCGCCCTCGCCTGGAAGATCGGCGACGATCTCATCACCCATTCCACGCCAACCATCGCCACCATTCTCGGCGAGCGCCAGGTGATCTTCTTCGTCCAGAAAGGCCTCGTCTCCCTCTCCACCAAGGACGGCAAACAGCTCTGGCGCTACCCCTTCAAGTACAGCACATCGACCGCCATCACGCCGGTCGTGTCGGGTGACGTCGTCTATTGCTCGGCCGGTTACGGCGTCGGTTCGGGCGCATGCAAGATCAGCAAGGAAGGCGACGACTTCAAAGCCACCGAGGTCCTCCACCTCACCGCCAACAAAAAGGTCCTCAACCACTGGAGCACACCGGTCGTGAAAGACGGCTATCTCTACGGCATGTTCAGCTTCAAGAATTACGGCGACGGCCCCATGAAGTGCGTCGAGCTCGAAACCGGCAAGATCATGTGGGAGCAGAAGGGTTTTGGCGCGGGCAACGTGATCCTCGTCGGCGATCAAATCCTCGCCCTCGCTGATACCGGCGAGCTCGCCGTCATCACTGCGACGCCAACCAAGTACACCGAAGTCTGCCGCGCAAAAGTGGTTGGCGGCAAGTGCTGGTCCACGCCCGCCATAGCCAACGGCCGAATCTACGTCCGCAGCACCACCGAGGCGGCCTGTATCGATCTCAGCGGAAAATAATCACCTCCGCACAAAGGCACGCATTGAACCGACCTGCCACGAGCCCCGGCCCAAACCTCGTGCTGCTTCTTCTGCTCAATTCCACCGGAGCCGACGGCGCATATCGATCGGTCAAATCGCTTCTGTCCAAGGCGCAGCTCAAGCCGGGCGATGTCGTGGACATTCATCCAGGGACATACGTTGAGGCCATTGGGCTGGCGAAGATTGCCGGCACAACGGACGCCGATGCGAAAGGGCGACACCCCGGCAGATATCGGTGCGCTCGCGTTTGACCAGGTCGAGCTACCGCCCCCACGTTAGAAACATGCGCATTATCTGGCAATTCCAGTGGATACCATCATCATGAAAATCCCAACACCGCCGCTCACTGCATCACTCCGGTTCACCTTGTTGGCGCTGTTCATCACAGCCCTCAGCGCCTGCGCCCCAACCCACTCTCCCGTCGCAACCGCAACCCCCACTCCATCCGACGGCAAGCTCCGCATCATCGTCTTCGGCGCACACCCCGACGACGCCGAGCTCAAGGCCGGCGGCGCAGCCATGAAATGGGCCGCCCTCGGCCATCATGTCAAAATGGTCTCCGTCACGAATGCCATTCGCTTAAGGCTCAACATCCTGCGCTGTCGCGGCTTGTGCGTATTGCGCGCGAGGCTTGTTCATTAGATCGTACGGCATCATCCGACGCGTCTTGACGCGTGGGCAGTGGCGACCAGGCCGCCTGGGATTGACGATCAACTTCGGCAACGGTCCATCGTTGCTTGCGTTGAACCGCGAACAGATCCATCGCAGCGCAGCAACGAAGCTTATGCGATTGGCGTCGGCAACG
>JBBRHH010000484.1:0-4805 GCA_038222915.1 Tepidisphaerales bacterium | reverse complement strand
CCCGCCCGAGCCCATGGCTCTCCGGGTGCTTCTTGAGATCGACCATCGCGATGATCGAAACTATCAGGGCAAGCGGAGCCGGAATAACGATCAGGCTGATCAACCCAAGATACCCGGCCGCAATCGCCCACCCCGACCGTCCAACCGGCATCACCCGCCGCATCGCCGGATCGTGCCCCGCAACCCGCGGCATCGGCGATGCATAGCCCATCATCCCCACGGGCAACGGCGGCGGCCCATCGCCCTGGGAAGGCCGCAACTCAGCGATCGACCCCGCGGCCACCCAATGCTGCATACCCGCCCGCCAGACCATATCCGTCAACACAATCTCCCCGCCCGCCAGCATCCCGCGCAGCGCCGATTCTCCAACTGGCCCCATCTGCTGAGCGCCCTTCGCAAAATACCACTGCTGCTCCGCCACGTCGGTCATGACCCACCGACTTTCTCCAGCCCCTATCCCCTTGCCCCCATCACCTAGTCCTCATCCGACTTCTGCAAATAAGTAAAAAAGCACATCCGCTCCTCCCCCTCCACAACCCCGCGCAGCGAGAACAACTTGAAGAACCACGCCAGGTCCCGCTCCGTCGGATCGTCCGGCGGCGCAGGCGCATCCCCGACAATCTCCCCCGCCGCCACGCCCATCACATAATCCGACAGGTACGCGATGTTCAGCTCATCCGCTGTCTGCGTCGACAGCACAAAAATATTGTGCTTCTTGATCGCGTCCCGCAGATACCGCTCGGCCATCTTCACTTCAATCGCATCCAGCGCCGCCAGATACGCCGTCGTCTGCGGGTCCTGCTTCCATTCCTGCTGCTTCTCATCGTCCTTGTGCCCGCTCAGCGCCGCATCAAAGTGCGCCTGGATTCGCTCATAGAAAGCATCCACCTCATCGCCCGCCAGCCACCTCACAATCATCACCTCGCCCGGCCTCCGATACACGTGATAGTCATTCGTCGAAAGCTCGCGCGTCTTCGGCAGGCTGAGCAACCCCGCCGCATCCCCGGCCACCGCCGCCGGCAACACCGGAGTCTCTGCCGACTTCGCCTTCTCCAGCCGCCCGATGCCCCGCTGAATATCGCGCGCCAGGGAAGCATCCAGCCCGGGAAGAAGCACAGCATCAAACTTCCGCGGCCCCTCAAAAACCGCAAAAAGCTCGGCCGCCATCCGAAACTCATCCGACTTCTCCCGCGCCCGCTCCCCCGCATCCCTCCCCCGCTCCACCGGACTCTCATTAGGCTCATCAAACATAGTTCAAAAGAGTACGCCGACTGGGCCGACAGTTCCACAGCCCATCTGTCTAACCCCGCATGCAATGAGGAGGCTTGTCCGCCCAGCCATACCGCGTCTTCCGTGCCGAATCCCCCCGCACCCGCTAAACTCCCCCCGTGACCGAAACCCCAACCCCCAAATACATCATCGCCGGCGGCTCCGGCTTCCTAGGCCTCTCCCTCGCCAACCACCTCGCCGCCACCGGCGCCGCCGTTGTCATCCTCTCCCGCACCGCCCCCCGAATTACCGGGCCATGGCGTCACGTCCCCTGGGACGCCCGCACCCTCGCCGATTGGAAAAACGAACTCAACGGCGCAACCGGCCTGGTCAACCTTACCGGCCGCACCGTCGACTGCATCAAGACCCCCGATCACCAGGACGAAATCCTCCGCTCCCGCGTCGAATCCACCCTCGTCCTAGGCCAGGCCATGCGCTCCATCGACACGCCGCCACCCGTCTGGGTTCAGATGAGCACCGCCCACATCTACGGCGACCCGCCCACCCTCGTCTGCAACGAAGACTCCCCCTTCGTCGGCCGCGCCTGGGAAGAAGCCTATCACGCAAGCGTCCTCCCCTCCCAGCGCCAAGTCATCCTCCGCACCAGCTTCGTCATCGGCCGCGACTCCGGCGCAGGCTCCGGCGCACTCGCCAAACTCCGCCCCCTCGTCCGCTTCGGCCTCGGCGGCCCGATCGGCCGCGGCAAACAAGGCATGAGCTGGATCCACGAAGCAGACATGAACCGCATCTTCGAAGCCGCCCTCACCAATTCAAAGATGCAAGGCGCGTATATCGCGACCGCCCCCAACCCCGTCTCCCAAAGCGTCTTCATGCGCGAAATGCGCAAAGCCCTCCGCATCCCCATCGGCCTACCCGCCTTCCCCTGGATGGTCCGCCTTGCCGCCCCGCTCCTCCTAAGGACCGATCCCGACCTCGTCCTCTACGGCCGCTACGTCATCTCAAAACGCCTTCCAGAACTAAACTTTCAGTTCAAATTCCCAGAGCTACGCGGGGCACTTACAGACTTGCTTTCGAAACGAAAGTAGCATCAACGCTCAAAGGACACACACACCATGATCGACACCCCAAAAATCATCCACACCACCGCCCAATCCACCGCCGTCATCCACATCACCATCCCCGGCTCCCAGATCCGCGAAGTCATGGGTCCCGGCCTCAAGGAACTCCTCGCCGGCCTCGCCCAGCAAAACATCACCCCCGCCGGCCCCTGGTTCACCCACCACTTCAAAAACCCCGACACCACCTTCGACTTCGAAATCGGCGTCCCCATCAACCAGCCCTTCACACCCACGGGCCGAATCACCGCAAGCCAACTCCCCGCCGTCAAAGTCGCCCGCACCATCTACCACGGCCCCTACGAATCCATTCCGGCCGCCTGGGGCGAATCCCAAAAATGGATCGCCGCCAACAACCACACTTCCGCCAAATCCCTCTGGGAAACCTACCTCACCAACCCGGCCAACACCTCCGATCCAAAAGAATTCCGCACCGAACTCACCCGGCCAGTGGCCACTTAACTGCCCTCCGCCTAGAAAGGCACATATCTCTCGCCCTCGGCAGTTGTGACGGATACAATATGCCGATTGAGGAAGGCATATGACCTTAACCCTTGAAGTCGATCTTCCGGAAGATTTGGCCCGCCTGCGGCTGCCGAATGCAGTTGCGGCGCGCTTGCAGCGCTTGCTGGATCGCCAGGACGGAGGCGCGCCACTATCGCCTGAAGAACGCGAGGAGGCCGAGGGATTGGTGGACTTGGCGGAGTTTCTCACACTACTGAAGTTGCGCGAGGAGCGCACCGTTCGATGACCGGCCTGTCACCGTCTATCCGCTCAGCAGTCATCGTCCGTGCAGATAATCATTGCGAATACTGCAAGTTATCACAGGCTGGCCAAGAAGCTGTTTTTCATATCGACCACATCGCACCTCGCGTGGCTGGCGGGGAAACCGTTTTGGAAAATCTCGCACTCGCTTGTGTGTCCTGCTCTCTACACAAAGCGGCCAAACAAACCGCGATTGATCCTCAATCAGGCGAAGACATCGCATTGTTCAACCCACGCTCTCAGAAATGGACGGAACATTTTGTTTGGGAAGGAGAGATGGTATTGGGAAAAACAGCAGTCGGGCGAGCAACTATTCTTTCCCTTCGAATGAATCGTCCCCTGATACTCGCCATCCGCAAAGAGGAATCGTTACGCGGGCGTCACCCGCGACTCTGATTTCAAAGTATTTGGTCCCAGCACCAAGTCGGACGAGGCAATATTTGTCACTCCTCGCCGCTTAAGAAGGAAAAGTCGGCTATAACGCTCGATTGATTCGAACTGGAAAGGAAGGCGGGGATGCCTCAAAAAGAGTGAATCATGCCGCGCTTGGAAGTGCGGCGATTTCACATGCAGGAGGTCATCCCCGTGTCCAGGAGCAAACCTTATTCTTCGATTTCCGTCAAGAGTGTTGAGGTGTCAGTACTGGCTCAATCGCACGCCGGCCAGGCGTGCGTGTTTGGGCTGGACGTGGCGAAGTTTGAATTGATGGGAGTGATCCGCTGGCCCGACGGATCGTTCATCAAACCCTGGAGGATCGTGAATCCCGATGAGCTTTTGTTGCTGATGGGCAAGCTGAAGGAGCTGCGCGAGCGCTGTCCGGTGACGGTGGCGTTGGAATCCAGCGGGACCTACGACGATGCGTTGCGGCAGGCGGCGTGCGATGCCGGGATCCCGACGCGGCGCGTGTCGGCCAAGGCGGTGAAAGATCAGGCCGAGACATTTGATGGAGTGCCAAGCCAGCATGACGGGAAAGACGCGGCGATCATCGCGGACCTGTGTGGCCGGGGCAAAAGCGCCGCGTGGGAGCTGCCCAAGATCGATGCCCCAACCGGCAATGACACGGCAATCCGCTACTGGGTGCGTCGATTGGACGGGTCACAGCGGATCAAACAGATCCTGGGCGGCAAGGCCGAGGCATTGCTTGCGCGTCACTGGCCGGAGGTCACGCGACTGGTAAAAGGGACCAGCGCGACGCTGGCCGGAGCACTGGCGCACTGGGGCGATCCAGCGGCGCTGGCGGCCGATGCCCAGGCGGCCATCACCCTGGCGCGCATCGGTGGCCACTACCTCAAAGAGGCCAAGATTGCGGCCCTGGTCGAATCTGCCCGCTCCACGGCCGGGGTGCGGATGAATGCCTGGGAGCAGCGGGAACTCAAGGAGCTGGGCGAGAAGATCGTGGCGCAGCGAAAAGAGGTCGGCGGCTGCAAGCGGCAACTGAAAAAGCTCACCCGGGACCACGATGTGATTGTGGCGCAGACCCCGGCGGTGGGGCTGACGGCGGCCTGCGTGCTGTGGACGTGCCTGGGCGATCCACGCAATTACGACAGTGCCGGAGCCTACCGCAAGGCGATGGGCCTGAACCTGGTCGAGCATTCCAGCGGCCGATTCAAGGGACAGCTTCATCTGAGCAAACGCGGGCAGCGGCTGGCCAGGAAATGGTTGTATTTCAGTGCCTTGCGATGGATGCGCGATCCG
>JBBRHH010000483.1:0-4806 GCA_038222915.1 Tepidisphaerales bacterium | reverse complement strand
CGGCGACACACTTGAAAGCCCGGGTGCAAGCTGCCGGAGCAATTGGGCCGCAGGTGTCGTATCCCTTCCAAGTTTGAGGATTCTGGTTTCCCACGTCACCAGAAATTTGGCTTTGGACGCGATGGCCAGATCGAAAAGGTGATCATCATCCAGATGCTGCGGCCAAGTGAAGGCGCGCGGCACAGGATCGAATCCTGTTGCGATGATCGTCACCTTATCCAGAAACTGCGTGACACGCCCAGGAGTGAGGGCGGGAAATTTCGCAGCCAGTGACGGCCGCATCATTACGTCCCGGACCTCGGCCATCAACTCCGGGCTTATGCACAGCGTCAATCGCTTGTCTTCCAACGCCTCGATAGTCGCATAACGCCGTTCGGGATGAATCGCGGCCTGTAGAAAAACCATCGTGTCATAAACCACGCGCGGGCTATTCACGCGATCTTCTCATTCTTCTCCCGACGATGGGCATCAATCTCGCCACGCAAAAAAGCCTCAAGCTCGTCATCGCTCATCCCGCTCTCGGCTACCTGCTTCCGAACAGGTGCCATGATCTCTTCAATCGATGGCAGCGAGACGACGTGCTCGATCAGGTCCGAAGCAACCGCTGAAAAATCCTGCCCACTATTCGCCGCCTGCTCCGCAATCCTAGCCCGCGCCCGATCGGAAAGTCTCAATGTCACCTGAGTTTCGGTTATCGCCATAAATGACCTCGTGCCAGACTATACCAAGAAATGCGCATCGGGGCCTCCGCCCAACCACTCCTCCCGGCCCTGCAAACTCCATCCGGCCTCGCTCCGCCAACCATAAACTACTCCCAAGCCTTACTGAATCTCAAGGGACCTGTAACACTGAGGAGGAGCAACGCAGCCACGGTCGAAATCAGCTTCTATTGGCCGCGCGGCGATCCGTCAGACAGAGTCTATGTACCGTGACCAGTCGCGGCGGCGATCGACTGGCCAGATGGTGGGCAGGACGAGAGTTCCTTGCGAGGTTACTTCGCCACGATCCACACATTCCGATACCGCACCGGATTCCCATGGTCCTGCAAATAAATCGGCCCAGCATCCGGCCCCTCACCCACAGGCGCGGCCGTCGTCGCATGCGTCAACTCTGTAGCTTCTTGGATCAGCACGCCATTGTGCTTAACCGTCGCCACCGCATTCTTCACCTTCTTCCCACCCTCATAAGTCGCGGCCGTATATTCAATGTCGTACGTCTGCCACGACAGCGGCGGAAAGCACATGTTCACCGCCGGCGCTTTGATCGTGTAAATGCCGCCGCACTCATTGTTCTCACCCTTGAGCCCAAAAGAATCCAGCACCTGCACCTCATATCGCCCCTGCATATAAACGCCACTGTTGCCGCGTCCCTGACCACCCGCCTCGGGCATGTAAGGCAGGCGAAACTCCACGTGCAGCGTAAAGTCATTGAACTTCTGCTTCGTCGTCGGCCCCTGGATCAGCAGCTTGTCCTCAGTCATCTTCCCGCCGTTCCACGCATCGGCATTGGATCCATCAAACAAAACAACCGCACCCTCCGGCGGCTTGGCCCCAAGCGTCGGGCTCTCGCGCACGACATGTTTCAGTTCGCCAAGCTTGTCCCCCTTGTCATTCGTAATCGCCATCTTCCCGTCCGCAATCGTCCCGACCTTCCCATCAAACTTGATCTTCACATCGGTCAGGCCAGCGCTGTCCCCCTCAACCTTCCCCTTCTTATCCCACCCATCGCCAGGCAATCCGCCCGCATACATCACACCATGAAATTTGTCCTTGTACCCAATCACCTGCACCCCGGTCTTCCCGCCGTCGGTCAACTCCCCGGCGTATTCACCCTGAATAGCAAAAGTAGCATCCACCTTGCTCGGATCATTCGCATCGGCCGCGCGAGCGCTATTGATCAACCCAACAAAACAGACCGTCAGAATTTCCAAGGCAATTCGCGAACGAAGCATACGTTTCTCCTCTTGTTGTCGCGCCATCTTCAAATGGCGACGAGCTTTTCCAGAAGCGTCACCAACGGCTTTAAATCGTTGGTTACCGTTTCCCACACAATATCAAGATCAACACTGAAATAACTGTGAATAAGTCGGTTTCGCATCCGAATGATTTGCTTCCACTCGACGCCCGGTTGTACATCGCGCGAGGAGGCGGGGACGGTCGATGCGGCTTCGCCGATGATCTCCAAAAGCTTCGTGAGTGCGAGCGCCAATTTGCGATCAGTATTCAGGTCCTCGCGCGTCTTCCCCGCCGCAAACGCAATCGCCTCGCGAGCTGCCTCCAGCATGTCCACGGGACGCTGAGCCTCATCCCGCGACATATTGCACCTCTGCACCATTCACCACCGCATCGCGAAAGTGACGGCTCAATTCCATCGGCGTCCTGAGATCCACCTCCCGCCCAATGATTTCGCCCAATTCCATTTCCATCCCCGCAAGCCGGAAATATCCGGGCACATGGCCTGGATCGAACTCAACCAGAAAATCCACATCGCTCTCCGGACGAAAATCTTCGCGCAACACCGAGCCAAACAGCGACAGTCGCCTTACGTGATGCCGTCTGCAAAATTCAGCGATTTGTTCGGAGTCCAATCGGATTCGCGCACTCATGACAACCTCTGCACTGAGTACATAGGCCCCGCCGCTCGCGTTTACTTCGCCCGCAGGCTCTCCAGATACCGCCCGTGCCGCCCCATATTCCGCCGCCGCAGGAATTCAATCATGTACTTCACATGCGGATTCAGCCCATTCATCGTGTCAAACTCCGCGATCGCGACCGCGAACGGCTTCTCATGATAAAACAGATTCCGGCAAGCCCGCTCGATGCTTTCGATATCCTCTTCAGCAAAGCTGGCACGCCGCAGGCCGATCGAGTTCACGCCGCGCACCAGGTCCGCCCCATCCACCTTGCAAAACGGCGGCACATCATGGTGAATCCGCGAATACCCGCCGATAAACGCATACTGCCCGATCGTCACAAAATGGTTCACGCCCACCCCGCCGGCCATATTCACACCATCCCCAATCGCCACATGCCCGCCCACCATCACATTGTTCGCCAGAATACAGTTGTTCCCCACATCGCAGTCATGCCCAAGATGCGCGTTCACCATCAGATAATTATTGTTCCCCACCTTTGAGCACCCGCCCCCCTTCTCCGTCCCGCGATGCACCGTCGATGCCTCGCGAAACACATTCCCATCCCCAATTTCCAGCCGCGTTGGAGCGCCCTTGTATTTGATATCCTGCGGCGCGCCGCCAAGCACCGCCCCCGGATAAAGCGTATTGTTCCGCCCAACCTTAGTGTGTCCCAGAATGCTCGCGCCGTTCAGCAGCTTCGTCCCGGCCTCAATAATTACGTCCGGCCCCACGGTGCAAAACGGCCCAATCTCCACGTCTTCAGCAACGTGTGCCTTCGGGTCAACAGCGGCAAGTGGCGAAATCCTCGACATAGCAAACTACGAAAACCAGGAACTCGAAACTAGAAACTCCACATCAAACCGGCTCGGCATCCACCAACATAAACTTGATATCCGCCTCCGCCGCCAGCTTGTCTTTGACAAACGCTTTACATCGAACATGGCCAGTGCGGCTCTTCACCCGCACCGTCACCGCTTCAAGGATCAATTGGTCACCGGGCACCACTGAATTGCGAATCTTCACCTTATCCATGCTGATTAGAACCGCAAGCTTTCCGGTGTGCTCCAACTTCTGGCTGAGCAGGATGCCACCCAATTGAGCCAGCGCCTCCACAATCAAAACACCCGGCATGATCGGCGTCCCAGGATAATGCCCCTGGAAAAAGATGTCGTTAAACGTCACATTCTTAATCCCCACCGCCTTCTGATCGCCCACAATCTCCAACACCCGATCCACCAGCAGCATCGGATAGCGGTGCGGCAGAATGCGCTGAATCCGCCGAATGTCCAAAACCGCATCCCGCGCCACCAACGACTCGCGATCGACAATGTCCCGCTGCTCAAGAAGCCGCCGCACCAGCAGATGATTCAACTCATGCCCACTCTTGTGCGCCACAATCCGCCCGCGCACCGGCACGCCCGCCAGATATAAATCGCCAATCAGATCCAGCACCTTGTGCCGTGCACATTCATCGGCAAATCGGTATGCATTGTCCACCGGCCCATCCGGCGCGATCACCAGCAAGTCTTTAGGTGTCAAATGCTTACCAAGCCCGCGCGCGCGCAGTTCCTGCGCCTCATGCTCAAATACAAACGTCCGCGCCGGAGCAACCTGCGACACAAAATCCCCAGGCCCCAGATCAAATGCAAAAAGTTGCCGCCCGATCGGAGCGGCCGCCTCAAAATCGTAGATTACCTCCAGCCTATCCGTCGGCCCCGGCAGCGCCGCGATCGTCGCATCCCCATGCGTCACCTGAATCGGTTTTCGAATAATCAGCGGCTTCAGTTCACGATCCTGCTCCACAAGCCCGGCCTCATTGATCGCATCCACAAACGGCCTGCTGCTCCCATCCCCACCCGGCAGTTCGCCCGTAGTCCCGCCCGAAATCCGCACGATCGCATTGTGCACCCCCATCCCATGCAGAGCGGCCATGCAATGCTCGATCGTCTCCACCCGCAACGTCCCATTCTTCAAACAAGTCCGCCGCGGCCTTCGCAACACATTCCCCACCAGCGCCGCAATCGTCGCAACATGGTCCCCCTCCTCCCGAACAAACGTAATCCCAGCCCCAGCCTCGGCCGGCGCAAGCGTCAACCGCGCGGGCTCGCCGGAAAACAATCCGGCCCCGTCAATCGAAATCTCACGCGACAATGTCCGCTGGCGTTCGCTCA
>JBBRHH010000482.1:0-4823 GCA_038222915.1 Tepidisphaerales bacterium | reverse complement strand
CGGCATCGGAGATCGCGGCGGCGCCAGCTTCGACGATGACGTGGCGGAGCGACTTCCCTTCCTTCTTCAAGTTGCGCTTGAAATCGGTGCGGGCGGCGCCGATCACATAAACGGGTTCTGGCATGATTGACCTCCGTGACGTTGCCGCTGTGCGTGCGTACGGGTTATTGTAGGCGGCATGGCCGATCCCTTCGATTTCAGCGGCAAGGTCGTACTGGTCACGGGCAGCTCGCGCGGCATCGGCGCGGCCACTTTATCGGCGTTTGGGGAGCGCGGGGCGCGCTGCGTTGTGAATTACGTCGCAGATTCGGCAGGGCGCAATCTGGCGGAAGCGCAACAAGTCGCAGTGAGGCTGAAGAATCCCGTGGTCATCGAATGCGATGTTGGCGACGACGATCAAGTCGCCGCCATGATGCTGCGAATTGGCGTCGAGTGCGGCGGCCTGGACATCCTGATCAACAACGCGGGGATCCTCCGCGATCGCACGATCAAGAAGATGTCGACCGCGGATTGGGACGCTGTGTTGCGGGTGAATTTAAGCGGCGCGTTCCACTGCATTCAGCACGCCGGATCGATCCTGCGCGCAGGCGGGCGAATCGTGAATCTGTCGTCGGTGAGCGGGTCGATGGGATTCTTCGGACAGGCCAACTACTCCGCCAGCAAGGCCGCCGTGATGGCGCTGACGAAGGTCGCGGCCCGCGAACTGGCGCGGCAGCAGATAACCGTGAACGCGATCGCCCCGGGATTTGTGGATACAGAAATGACGCGAACGATGCCGCCCGACGTAACCGCCAGTTTTAAGGAACAGATTCCACTGGGTCGGTTGGGAAGCACCGATGACATAACCGCCGCCGCCCTATTCCTTTGCTCGCCGATGGCGTCATACATCACCGGCCAGACGCTGCACGTCAACGGCGGATTTTACATGGCCTCCTGAGCCATGCGCTTCACAGTTGGTTGATTCGCCTTGCCCAGTACGCAGGCGCGTACCTGAATTACTTCGCACCGCGGCGAAGCCCGCGCACTTGCATTTCATACAACTCGTCCTCAAACTCTTCACCTGTTCCACATGACAGCGCCGGTGTCTCGCCTCCTGACAACGTGGTCAGCTGCGTCCATCCCGGCCATATCAATCAGCGTTTCCATGGCCGATCATCCCAAAGAACGTCAATATCCTCTCATCCTCATCGCCGCCGGCATTCTCCTCTATCTCCTGGGCGCGCTCATCCACGCGGGCACGGCCGGCATCCTCCCAACATTCACCGCCGTGATCGAGCTTGGTGTTCTGCAAACCGTCCTACTCGTCGTCGCCGCCATCATCGTCGCCACCGTGCTAAAGATCGGCTTCGGCGACGTCGGATCCGCCGCGCTTAAATTCGCCGGCGCTGCCCTCTTCTGCGGCGCAATAAGCAGCGTTATTCCCATGGGCTGGTTGGTCGCGGACGTCGTCTTTCTGGGCCTGGTCGCGTGGCTGTTCGAAATTGAAATCACTTACGCGATCGTCCTGGCATTCGTCTATTTCCTCGTCGCGTCCGGCGCTGTGATGTTGCTGCGTCACTGATGGCCGCGATGTTCGCCTCTGCGCGGCACATCAATTGGCGACATTCGTCGTAGGCCGTTTCGGCCGTGCGTAGATTTGCTCGCCTTCGGTTACAATCTCAAACTTACTCGAGTCGACATTGTCCAGCGCATTCTTCGGCGGCGGCGGATTTCGCACAACCCCCGTTCGCACGCCGATGCTCAACGCGGCAGACGCAAATAGTCCAAGAAACGCCAACCGGAACAATATGCGTCCACGCCGCGCCGCGCGGTCCAACCGATAGGGAATTCCAAAGGTGGCATGAAAGGTCTCCGCCTTCGACCGCACCATCTCCCAGAATACCCTTTTGATCAGATGGTCTGAGCTGCGCGTGTAAGCCCAAAATAATACGATCATCGCCGTAATCGCAAACGGCCAGGCAAGAGGATCAACGGTATATGGAAGCATTTGAGAGCGCCAACGAATGAGTGACCACGGCCCACCGCCACACAAGAGCCTAAAGACTCTCCACGTAATCCTTGGCCTCCTTCAACCCAACCCCCGTCTTATCCCGGTACAACTTGATCGCCTCAATCTTCCGGCCAGCCCTCGCCAACTCCAACACCTCCGCATCAGCCCCCGCATCGGATTCAATATGGAGATGCCGCGCAATCGCGTCCACTTTCTTCTCAAGCCGTTTCAGCCGCGCCTCATTCCCGATCCTGAGAAAGATCAGCACCACCAGCACGAAGGTCGCGATCATCATCCACGAATTGCTGTCGGCAAGAATTGGCATGCGTGCGTCTCCTTCATCTACAGTTTCGCCCCCAGCGTCCCCCGGTACACCCGCGCCCGCGTCCCGAACAGCTCCACCCAAACCACCCGCCTCTCATACCGCACCAGGAGCGAAGTCGTATCCGCCACCCCCTGAAACGGATTAAACGCCACCACCGCAATTTCATCCCCCGCAACCGCGCCCGTCACGATCGGCCGCTTCTGCCGCGCCACATCAACCATCGTCGCTCCGTTGGCCGGAGGCACATACCAGCTCTTCCCCGCATCGGTGCTGTATTCAAAATCCACCCGCTTTCCCTTCGCGACAATGTCCGCGATCTGCGCATATTTCCACGCCCCCAGCGCATAAAAGTCCGACGCCGTATAGTGATAAGTCGGATACCACGTCTTTCCCTTTCCGATCGGCGTCCCCTTCACGTCCGGCCGCCACTCCCCCCGATCGTCGTGCGCCTGCTGGCAATAAAGAAGCGTGCTGAAAATCCCGTTCGCGTCGCCATCCGATCGGCCATGCGGCTCCCACAAATATGCCCCATCCCCTTCCAGCAACCCAAACAATCCCACCGCCTCGTTGAAGTTCGGACTCACCGGCAACCGGTCCCGAAAAATCGCCGTCCCCGGCGGATTCGTCGTGCGCGTCGGATACGCAATGCGCGGATGATTGTATTTCCCTTCCAGCACCTCCATCCCAAACCAGATCAGCGGCTTCCCCTTGTTGCACGCAAGCTGCCGGTTGATCCGCGTGTTGTGAATCGCCGCCGGGATGAAAAGATTGTTGCTGAACGTGCCGTATTGCTCGATGAAGCCAAACAGGTTGTCGAAGTAGGCCGAAATCGACACCGCCGTCAGCTCCTCCGCCAGGCAAGTCTGCTGGCCGTTCACCTCCACTTTCCGCACCATCGTCGGATTCGCCGACGTCAACGCCGCCGTGGCATCGCCGTAATGCGTCGCCGCCTGATTGCACAATCCCTCGGCCGTCCATCGATCGTGCCCCAGAAAACTGAAGTTGTAAGGCGGCGGATTCCAGAAGTCCGCCACCTTCACGCTCGGATTGATCCGCCGCGCCTCCTGCGCAAACACGCACAGCCGCGCCAGCGTCCCCGGCTGATAGTCGTTGTGCCAGAACTCCTCATCCAGAAATACATAGTCATATCCCGCCGCGATCCGCGCCTGCTTTTTACTGTGCTCCAGCGGCGAGCGCATATACGTGTTTTCCGTCGGAGATATGTGCGGAACATTGCTGGGCGCTTCGCCAATTCCCTGGTTCAAATAACCCGTCGGCAACGTGATCAGCCGCTCCCTGGCCGGAAGCTCTCCCGAATCTCCGCCGCCGCTCTGAAAATGCGTGACGCCACGGCGCAGGCAGTCGTCGAAGCTGTCTTCCACGCGCGGAATGGCAATCGACAACACCTTCCCGGCCGGCAGATGAAACGCCGGAAACCGCCGCGAGAAAATCGGCAGCCGATCCTCTTTCTCATAATGGAACCACGCTGGCGACTCGCGAATCTCCGCCAGCGCAACTGCCCCCGCCGGAAGCGCGCGCCCAGTCGCGGGCTTCGCCACGCCGCCCACCCACACAAAGGCGGCGCTCGCCGCTTTCCCCGCATCCTCCGACCAGAAATCCGTCAAATTCTTGGGCCGGCTCATCTCATACAGATGAACCAGATAAAGACTGTTCGCCTCCACCTCAACATGCCGGATCGGCTGCCCGGCCATCGCTCTGCCCAGCAGATTCCAGTTCACAAAGTAGTAGCAACCCCGGTCCGCCGGCGCATACTTCGCCGTGTTGGTCATGTAAAGGCGTCCATCCTCCTCCGTGACAACAACGTCCAGTTTCCCCGCATCCGTAGAATCGCACCAAGACCCAGCCACGGGCGCGGCATACCCAATCGGTGTGCGCCCCATGAACAAGAAGCCCGCCAAAATCACCAGAATTCGAACGACCCCAAAGCACGAAAAAGTACGCGTGATCAACATGCGGTGCGTTCTCCAAAAAATGCCAGACGAGTCAATCAGACCTACCCGTCCAGCCCACCCTCGTTTTCCGCCAGTCCGTCCGGCAGAGCGCCCAACATGCCATCTACGCCCGCCACGTGGGCGATTGGCGGTGTGTTAGAATGAAGACAATGTGGCGGGTCTTCGCTAGCGGTCTAACAATCCTGTCCGAACTGCTGGCATTCTGCATTGCTTTGATCTGGATGGACAGCTATTCGCATTGGTGCCGCGTGGAGCGGAGCGGCCGTTACGGCACGGCCCCCTGGGAGACCTATCAGGTCTGGACGCTTTCCTCGGGCGACGGGAGGATTCGGGTGGCGTCTACTATTTGGGCTCTTCCCGTAAGTGTGTGGGTTCTTTTTGACGTTTTCAGATTGGCTTGAGGGTGCTGGTGAGGATTTTGAGCCGAAGGTACTCCTCATCGCGCAGGCCGTAGGCCCGTCGTTGGTAGACGCGGATTTTGTTGTTCAAGCCCTCGACGAAGCCGAGCGGCACGCCCTTGTTTTCGGACCGGCAG
>JBBRHH010000481.1:0-4860 GCA_038222915.1 Tepidisphaerales bacterium | reverse complement strand
ACCCAATCAGCATCAGATGAATCATCACCTGCAATCGCGCAATCTCCGCCGGAAGCCCAACGTGCTGCCCCACCCGCCGCAGCGCAAACAACGTGATCGCAAACGGAATGGAGAAGACCGCAATGTTAAAAATGAGCGCCGTGCGATTGGGCGCTGCACGATAGGCCGCCGCGGAACGAAACGGATATGGCAAATTCGGAAGCGCGGTCATGCGGACTTCGCCAGATAATTGAATCCCTCATCCACTTCCGCCGGCACCTCGTGATATCCCACCACCGGAATCCCCCGCTTCAACAATCGCAGCAGCGACTCGGCCAGTTGCTTCTCGTCCGCCATCGTCTCATACCGCAGCATCCCCTCCGTCGCGTCATCGATCGCCTCCCACTTCCCCGGTGCCGCCGCCAGTACTTCCTTCGCCTGTCTGGAAAACTTCATCACCCGGATCTCAATCAACCGCTTGCGGCGCATGTCACGCAACACCGTCCGCATCGGCCCGCGCGCAATCAAATTGCCGCAATGCAACAGCGCCAGACTCTCGGCCAGATCAGCCACATCCGGCAGCGTGCGCGAAGTGACCACAACCGCCTTCCCCATCCCCGACAAATCGCGCAGCAGTCGCCCAATATCGATGCGATCGCGCGGCTCCAGGTTTGCAAACGGATCGTCCAGCAGCAGCACGCGCGGATTGTGCAGGAGCGCAAACGCAATCCCTGCCCGCTCCCGCACCGCCGGCGATAGCCCGGTCATGGCATGCCGACGATGCTCGATCAAGTCGCAAATCGCCAGGCACTCATTCACCCGCGCTTCGCGCTCGCGAACCGCTATCTGATGCGCCTTGGCAAAAAAATCCAGAAATTCATGCACCCGCATCCGGGCGTAAACACCGAAGTTCGCCGGCACAAATCCAACGATCGACTTAAGTTCCACTTCCGCCGGCGATTCAATCCGGATCCGCCCAGACGACGGATTCAGCAACCCCGCCAGTGTGCGAAGCAGCGTCGTCTTCCCCGCGTTAGCCGGCCCCACGCACCCGATGATCTCTCCAGCACGAACAAACAGGCTCACATTGTCCAGCGCCACCTTGCTGCCGAACGTGCGGCACAGTCGCTTGGCGCGGAGGATCAGCGGTTGCTCTTCCGTGGTCATGGCTTGGTTCTTATCGGCCGCGCGCCGCTTGCGACTTGCCCCAAACCAACCGCCGCGCGCCCGGGCGGGTTCAAACCGCTTGTCAATAGGGGAATCAGGAACCGCAAATACACGGACGCCCAAATGCCCCATGTACATAACTGCAACATCCCGCGGGCTCTAGCGACCAGTAACAAAAAAAGAGGACACCAGGAATTACCCTTGGTGTCCTCCGGAGGGGAGAAAATGCGCCGGTAGCGCTTGCTTTTAAGTTGCCTAACTTATCCTAACTCACTAATCGGCCGAGTCAAATTATTCGTTACACATTGCCTCGGACTGCTTAGGAGATCGACCCGGGCCAATCAAAAACTGTAGCCAATATTCCTTGCTCGAAAATTAAACCATACGAGAGTCCTGCCCCCGCGGATCGGCAATCGCCGCCACAACCGCACAAAGACTCGCCGGTCTCCCCGCCGCCAGCACCCGCCCCAGCGATTGCAGCGTTGCGCCGCTGGTCATCACATCGTCCACCACAACAACATGCTTCCCCGCCACCGCCGCCGGCCGCAAAAGCGCGAAAGCCCCGCGTAAATTAGCGATCCGCTGTGTACGCGGAAGCATCGTCTGCGTCTGGGTATCCCGCAGCCGAATCACCGGAGTCACAACCCGGGCCCGGCCCCGCTCGCGTCGAACCCCAACCCGCGCCAAGCGGCAGGCCAACACATGCGACTGGTTATATCCGCGCTCCCACTGCCGTTTCCAATGCAGCGGAACCGGCACGATGCACTCCGCCCGTTCCAGCAACCCACCGGCAACCGGGTGAACCGTAAGCTGCTCCGCCAGCAGTTCAGCGATCGGCCATCGGTTCTGATATTTGGCGCGATGAATCAGCGCCCGAAGTGGCTCCTGAAAAACCCCCAGCCGGACAATCTGCTGATAGGGCGGCAGCCCCCGATCCTTGCAATAAGCGCACGCCGCCCCAACCGGAATCGGCATAGCGCAGCGCGAACAAGCATGCTCCGCCCGAAGCCGATTCAGCCGGCCCATGCAGCCAGGGCAAAGATGATCGACAATGTCATCCACCCCATCACAGGCCACGCACACCGGCGGATAGCAGAAATCCATCAGCACGCGTACGGCGGAATGAATGACGGGAAAATCCAAGGACAGGAGTCTATCGCCCGTATGTCAGGGACCAGCAAAATTGATCGCGACGCGACAGGCAGAGCTTCCTAAACGTAATTAAAATGTAATTTTGACATCGAGCGCCATCAAGGAAGGCGCGCACGCCGTCGCATCACTTCCAGAACTGCAAGCCTCATCTGCTTTGCGTCTGATTGATGCGGCGCTCAAGCTCTGACAAGGTCGCAAGGATGTCATCAAAGCTCGTGGGCTCGGTCAGGTACATGTCCCGCATCGCCTGATAATCGCGACGTAGTGCCGGCAGTTGGTCAGGGCGCGGCACGACGCGATAAGTACCGGGCTTGGCTGCTTCATAATTTGCCCACGCACTTCCGAAGAACTGGCTTTTCCACCGCACAACCCGCTCGCGGATATCTCGCCGATCGATAGCTCGACTTGCCGTCGTGTGTTTAGCAAGCGCCGCCGTATCAGCGTAGTGACGGGAGAATCGGTCGGGCGCGGGCTTGTCCGCAGGCCTGTGATATTCGGTGTGGAGAATCGTCGCCTTCTCCCAGAAACTCCGCTCCACTTCCAGGGCAACAACGTCGCATCGCCATTCCGGGAACGCCTCCGGCATGGCTTCGACCATCCACGGGCGAATCGGATGCCGGCCAACCGGCTCTTGATCCGTGAGCGATCCAAATTCCAATTTCACGGCGCGCTTCAGATAATCGAAACCCGTCGGTAACAACGATGGGTAGTGGAATAGCAGAACCGGCGAGTTCGTGCCCGGATCGTTCAAAAATTCGAGCCACGCGCGGTCGCCTTTTCCAAGAACGGATTCCACAGCCATCTCAATCGCCGGACCTATCTGTTTCTCTACCGCCACGCTGCAGGCCGCCTCCGCCCTGCTCATCCACTTGTTGGCCTGATTGCGGCTCGTACCTGCCTCAGGGAGCTTCAGAAAATCGGGCGACAGCGACAGGTCAATGTCTTCAGAAAACCGTTCAATGACGCCAAACACTTTTGACAGCGACGTGCCGCCCTTAAATACAAGGCTGCCGCCGAAGTCCGACTGAAATAAGATGCCCAGCATCCAGCAGACCCAGAAGTCCTTCTCAATGAGGACCGGCGACACATTTCGCCGGATCGCCGCCTGCTCGATATACAAGCCACGTTCCCCGGGCGCCAATTCAAGAAACCCAAGCTTCATGCACTCACCCTTGCGAGTTCACGAAAGATAGGATGCATCCACGCAGGAGCGAGCCGAATATCCTTGAGCAGTTCACGTCGCTTGCCGGCCGGGATCGTGCGCTTCAGATGTTCCCGTCGCTCGCGGGTCACATGCTCCTCGCCCAACGCGCGAAGAGCCTGGATCAGCAGGCCGCTCAATCGTCCCGCGGCCGCCATGTTCCGAGCAGTTGTTCGCTTGAGCTGAATCGTAATTGATCCAACCTTTACCGTCCGGCTTGGGCCGTCCGTCAGGAACACCGCCTTCGCCGGCACTTGCTCAGACAAACCCAGCGCGTTGGCGGCATAGGCGCCCGCAGGTTGTAGCCGTGTCCGATCCCGCCCAGCCAAAGCCTTGGCCACAGCCTCAGCCGATGGAGAAAGCAGACCAAGCACCGCGTGATCTTTCGGAAAGTCATACACCCCGCGTGCGAGTCGGCGAATGACCCCTTTTCGTGCGAGCCGATGGAGAGTGACATCGACCGCCTCTCGGCTGCCGATCTCCAAAAAGTCGGCCGGAACAAAGACACAACCTCGCCCACGGCCTCGAATATCCGAAAGCACCCGTGAATCAATTGATTTTGGCAGCTCGTGCCTCATCCTCATGTAAGGAATAATACTATGTTTTCCTTACAAACTCAAGAACGACCCTGCGCGACCCTTACCGAGGGTCTGTCCGCATAACTTCGGAATCGGTGACGAACTCGAGTGGTTCTGGCTCAAGCCTTCCCAGGCTCCCGAATATGCACCCACGTATGCACATGCGGCGCACCCCGGAAATACCAGATCATCGACGGCCCCTCGATCTGCCACACATCCCACACCCCGTCATTCCCAATATCCTGGTTCTTGTAAAACGCCATGTGCAGATTCTCAAACCCGCCGGCCTCGATCAGCTTCATCGCCTCGTCCGAATCCACCTTCCGAAACGGCGCCAGCAGATCCGCCATCACCTTCTTCACCAACTCCTTCTGATCCCCCGACAGATCGGTCATCCCAATCCCCGGCAGCCCCTCCTTCTTCCCGCTCAGCGCCACCGTCTTGCTCCCCTTCTCGTCCCGCGCATCACTCCGCAGCGCAATGTCGCGTTGCTTCCCGTCCAGCGCCTTGAACACTTCATTCGCGCGCAGCGCCTGATACCAGTAAATATTGTCCGGATGGTCGGCCTTCTCATTAAACCCATGCGCCGCGTGCCCATAAAAAATCGGCCCGCCAAACGCCGCCCCCGCCACCGAATTCCCATCGCACCTTCGCGTCACATGCCGCCCTGTAAACACAAACTCAAACTTCGACGCCTCCGAATCCGGAACTCCGCTCGCCGGCGGCTGCCCAAACAGCGCCACCGCGCATGAATCAAATCCGCCGTCGTCGTGGTTGTCATGC
>JBBRHH010000480.1:0-4865 GCA_038222915.1 Tepidisphaerales bacterium | reverse complement strand
CATCCTGGTCGTCGATGATGAGCCCGACGCCCGAACTCTTATCGAGCGCATACTTCAGCGCTGCAACGCGACGGTCACCACAGCGGGCGGAGTTGACGAAGCCATCGAGCTGCTTCGCCAGTCTCGTCCGCAACTCATCCTGAGCGATATTGGTATGCCGGGCCGGGATGGCTATGAATTGCTGCGGCGCGTGCGCGAACTGTCACGGGAAGAAGGCGGCGACACGCCGGCCGTCGCGATCACGGCGTTCGCGCGCTCGGAGGATCGTCGTCGGGCGTTGATGGCCGGATATCAGATGCATCTGCCTAAACCGATTGAGCCTTCGGAACTGATCGCGATCGTTGCGAGCCATTTCAATACGCACCGCCGGTCGATTGCGCGTGGATGAGTGGTCCATGCGTCGCTTACGAACCTCGCCAGAGCGGGGTCGCGAAGTGGTCTATCCAATGGTGTTCAACGAAAATCACGCCGCGTGACGCTATTTTCTTCGCTTAGATTGCTAGACGTGCGAATCGTCTATAGAGCTTTGCGGGGAGTGGGTGGTGCAACTTCCAGACGATGCTCATGGGTCGGCTTCCGCTATGACTGACATAGTCGGCGGAACCGAGGAATGAGTAAGCGGAGGCGAGGCTGTTGACTTGGTTTTGTTCGCGGGCGAACAGCAGAATGGTGTGGCTGGTCTGGCAGTGGTTCATGTATCGTTGGCCAGTCGGTGAACTTTCAGATGTCGTGTTTTGTGACTGCCAATGGAAGAGGTTCTCGCTAATTGCGTAGTCCTGATACATCGTGGTGGGGGAATAATCCTTTTCGGTTTTGTTCAGCGTGAAAAGGAAAAGGTCGGCATTTAGATCTCGGACGAAGAGGACCCCTTCGCGCATTTCCCGACGGGTCTCGAGTGTCCAGACACCCAGTGCGGCCAGAATTTCATCGCGCGTGTAGGAGGCGTGCAGCGCGAGTGGACAGAGGAACGGCAGGCTGAACGTGGGGGGCAACGTTGTTCACGTGTTGTAGGCCGTGGTTGAGAAGTTGGGCGAGTTCGGGGCAAGGGCGAGGCTTACGTTTCTTTGGGCACTTCAGGGAGCGCTAGCAGCCCGTGGCGAAACCCAAGAATTTGTTCTTGACTCTGATGACCACTCGCGCTGAGATGCGCTGGTCACGGAGGAAGGTTTCAGATGGCTCTGGGCAAACGCAAATCGATCCAGCAACCGTTGTTCGTCGCCACGGCGAAACTGAACATCCGATCGCATCCGTTCTACGAATCGGTCAACAAGGTGCTCGACGCCCATCACTTCGATGTTTTCGTCGAGGACCTCTGTGCCAGATTTTATGATGACCAGGCGCGGGGCGGGCGGCCGGGGCTTGCTCCGGGCATCTACTTCCGCTGTCTCCTGGTGGGCTACTTCGAAGGCATCGATTCCGAACGCGGCATCGACTGGCGCTGCAACGACAGCCTCTCGCTCAAGGCGTTTTTGGGAGTGGCGTGCGACAAGACCGCCCCCGACCACTCAACCCTCTCCCGCACCCGGCGGCTCATCGACGTCGAGACGCACGCCGAAGTATTCGCCTACATCCTCAAGGTGCTGGCCAACCATGGGTTGATCGACGGCAAGACGGTGGGCATCGACTCCACGACGCTGGAGGCCAACGCCGCCATGCGCAGCATCGTGCGGCGTGAAGGCGGTGAAGGCTATCAGCAATTCCTCAAGCGGCTGGCCAGTGAAAGCGGCATCCAGACGCCTACCCGGGAAGAACTGGCGAAGTTGGACAAGGATCGCAAGAAAAAGGCCAGCAACGACGACTGGCAGAGTCCCGACGACCCGGACGCCAGGATCACCAAGATGAAGGATGGCACCACACATCTGGCCCACAAGGCCGAGCATGCGGTGGACATGGGCAAGACGGCCCATGGGGCGATCCTGGGCATCCACGTGTGCGATGCCGCTGCGGGCGACACCGCATCCGTCGGCGACACCATTGTGACGGCGACACAGAACCTGCGGGCCATTGAGGATGATGAACTGGTGAGCGGCAGGATTACTGATGACTACATGAGCCAGGTGGTTCTGGACAAGGGTTACCACAGCAAGCAGATCCTGCTGGACCTGGAGGAGATGGAGATCCGCAGCTACGCCAGCGAGCCCGATCGAGGCCGGCAGTATTGGGATGGCCAGCGTGATGCCCAGGCGGCGGTGTACGCCAATCGCAGACGCGTCAGGGGCAGGCGTGGCAAGGCGCTTTTGCGAAGCCGGGGCGAGAAGCTCGAACGCACCTTTGCGCACTGCTACGAGACGGGGGGCATGCGTCGGCTGTATCTGCGGGGCCGGGACAACATTGCCAAGCGTCTGCTGATCCACGCCGCGGGATTCAACATCGGGCTGCTGCTGCGGGTGAAGTATGGGCTGCGGAAGCCCAGAAGCATGTCCAGGGCCGCCGGCGCGCTTGTTTTTGCCTTGATTCAACCAATCCACTGCGTCTGGTCGGCCTGTGTGTCGATCGTGCTTTCGAAACGGTTCGACTTACTCCGTTACACCGATAATTTTGTGCGATCACCGCGATTCGCCGCGTGATGCAAAAGACGAGTTCTGCAACGGGCTGCTAGCCATCGATCCGGCCAGGGCCGGGTGCCGTCAGGCGATGCCAATGATTTTAGGAGTGGGGCGATGATGGTGACTGGGAGGATGTTGTTGGCGCAGATGGTTTGCTCGTGTGGATCCCCTTGCAACGTGGTGCGCGCGTGGGGGTCGCCGACGAAGTCGGGATTGGTGAGAAACTCTAATGGATTGCAGTCAAGTGTTGAACCAAAATATCGGGCGAAGCACCGGTCGCCGGAGAACCGGACGTAGATCAGTTCGGGACCCCAACGGCGCACGTGGAGCGCTCCAGTGGAGTGGCCCGACATTGCTGCGAGGCAGTTGGCGACGGCATTCGCCGTGTCGAGCGTGGGCAAGTCGTGGATTGCGCCGTCGGCGTCCTCGAACATTGCCTGCCAGCGGAGGTCGCCCCCGAGCATGCGATACAGGTCGGCGTCAATGCGAGGACTGACATCGAAACCAATCTCAGCGTCGTAGTCGTTGGGCGGGAGGTGCCCGAGGCCGAAATAGGTATAGCGGCCGCGCGTTCCCTTGCGCACGAACATATGCGCGAGAACGATCGCCTTGTTTCCGCGCATCTCAACTGGAGCGCAATCGCAATCCGGACATTCGCCCGTTTCGTCATTCCGCGAGCAGGCGCACTTCCAGCACAGCCACTGGGCGGATGGGATGGTCGATGACCCCGGGCCACTTCCGTAGCTGATGAGGGCGAGCCAGGCGTCAGATGCGCGGATGAACGGATGCTTGTCGGTGAGCGCAAACGGCGCAGCGGGCTTGTAGATTCTCTCGAGTTCCTTCAAATCGTACTTTTGTCCAACCTGCGGACCCCAGCCGGACTTGCGGAGTTGGAGTACGCGGAGGTCTTTGAATGCGTTGCTCGGGATGACCGGCTCGTAGTACATGTCCTCGTCCGGCTCGTCGCTCGGATCGATTGTGGTATTCAACATGGGCGCGAGTTGGAGCACATGCTCAGCGGAGAGGCAGGCCGCGTCCTCCAGGTTGTTCGTCAGGCCAGTCTGATCAGCGTCCCACCACGCGCGGTCAATCTGTTTCATTTTGAGGAGTCTTGGCGTAATTTCTTTGGTTAACAATCCACACGGAATACCTTGATAAACAAGTCGGAGAACCCACGGCCCGAGTCCTCGAACGAGGCTGTGCAGTTCGGGCAGGGTCCGCCAGCTTTTGTAAAAATACACGTTGTACAACTCAGCGGCGTCGGCACGCTCAAAATCAGTTTCGGGATTGAATGAAAAGAGGTGCCATGAATCGTCCCCCGTCTTCTGGAACCACGCTATTCCGGTGTCCGTTTTCACGGGCGGTGTCCGGTCCACGTCGCCCCAGATTTCCGCAAAGTTCGGATTGGCAGAATACGCCTGGTAGCCTTCAGGCATTCTTTCGGCGAGGTCGTGATCGATTGCGTTGTTCGCCACTTTTGCCGCGTCGAGCAGTGCCGACGGTGCCGCCGCGGCGAGGCCGACGGCACTCAGCATGGATAAGAATGCGCGGCGGGAATGAAGAATGCCCTTGATGATGTCGTTCATGACTTGCTCATTTCACCCGATTGGCAAAGGCGTCATGCGCGGGTTGTCTGGTTGATTTTCCAGGAGACGCCGGTCATGGCGAGTTTGAATTCGACCGGGGCTTGGGGGACTGAGACGACGGCCGACTTTCCGGTCACTTTTGCGACGAGCTTGTCAAGGTCTTTCTGGACGGACGCCTCCGGGTTCATCTCGGAATCGGCCTTCCCCAGTTTGGCGGCGACTGCCGCGTTGTCGAACTTGGTATAGGCCGCCATGACAGCACAATCGGCGTCAACCATTTTGCCTTCGTCGCCTTTGGCGGCATCGGGAGTGAGTTGATTCCGGGCCGTTGCAGCGTCGCCGGCGACTTTGGCTTTTTGAAAGCCGACGACCGTCATGAGCGCGTCGTCGGCCCGGCATACGACAGGTGATGACGCCAGAAGAAGGGACACATCGATCAGGATCGATGTGCGCTGTGGCGTATTTCCGTTGGATCGCGTCATGGCGGTGGCTCCTAAGAATTGATTTGTGATGGCGGTAAAGATCTGTAGGCGGGATAGTATCTGGCCCGTGGTACTTTACAATATTCCTGGGAGGATCGCGGATTGGTCGTCCCTCTGGTCGGCGATCCTATCTAAACGTCAATAACGCGTAGCAGCGTAACTTTGGTAGCATTATCGCGTGCCGTCCCCCCGCGCCGATTCCGAACCCACTCCTCGAGCCAACAAACGCTTCGCAACCACGCGTTGGAGCA
>JBBRHH010000479.1:0-4866 GCA_038222915.1 Tepidisphaerales bacterium | reverse complement strand
GGTGCGTCAGAATTCGGAGAATTGCGTCATCTTGTCCAAGTTGGCGCGCCGAAGCTAAAACCCTTAGGTCATAATACCGATGCATTCATAGCGAGACTCGTCTGCATTGGGCTGACGGCAACGAATGGACTTCACCTGGAGCACCAATGCTCGGCGTAGGCACTGCGACGTTTCTCTTGATTCCCAACGGCTCGAACAAACGCGTGCTCTATCCCGGGAAAGTAGTCGAATCCGAAGCAATTCAATTTGCGGCCGAGTTTGATGAGGCGATCAACAGCAAGCTTCCAGTGGTCGGCGCGGAAGTCATTGCCTACGGCGAACTGCGCGGCAAATTTTACCAGCAGGGCGCCATCATCTTCGAAATTCGCGCGAGCGACGCCAGGCCGGTCATCGTATTCGACCGCGTCGGCGATGCCGTCTCCGCCGAGCAGCGCCAGACGTTCCGCGTCTCCGTCGCACTCTCTGGAATCGTCGCCAATATCGGCGACGAGCGCAACTGTCAGGTGGTCGACCTGAGCCCCGAAGGTCTTGGCGTCGTCAGCGGCAGGGAACTCAAGCTCGGTTCACTGATCCCGGTGTCGATGATGGTGGAAGGCCAGCCCATCGCCAACGCCGCCCGCGTACAGACCGCCATCAAGCGCCCCGACGGCAAATTCCGCTACGGCCTGCTCATTCCCGACAAGAAAAGCCCCGCTCGCAAAGCGCTCGAACGGGCGTCCTCTTCCTTCCAGCGCCAGCAGCTCCGCAGGCTCTCCGGCGCCGCCTGACATATTGTGCGATCAGCGTCCCAATCCAACGTCAAGTAACCCTCCGCTTTAGTCGAAAAAAGGGGTGGACCAGCATTATTGGAGGACCGGACCAACGGGAAGCCAGCACCATGTCGTCAACACGCAGCCAGCTGATCTACGCCCTGGCAGGGACCGTGTGGGCCGCCGCGCTCGCATTCGGGCTCGCGCGCCTCTGGTCCTACGAAAGCACTCCCGGTCTGTCGGCGCAACTGGCTCAGGAATGGCCCGCCGATTCGCATCTTACACACACGGCATCTTTGCCAACTTTGGTCATGCTGATCCATCCCCGATGTCCCTGCTCGCGAGCGACTATTGGTGAGCTGGCGAAGCTCATGGCCAGTTGCCAGGGACGTCTGAACGCGATTGTTCTGATCGTCCAACCCCGCGGCACGCCGGACGGGTGGGAACATACCGGCCTGTGGGACGACGCCACGGCCATCCCCGGCGTGTCTGTCGTCGCCGACCGCGACGGTGCGGAATCCGCCCGCTTTGGCGCCGTCACCAGCGGCCAATCGTTTCTCTTTGCCCAGGACGGTAAGCTGTTGTTCGCCGGCGGCATAACAGAGTCTCGCGGCCACAGTGGCGACAATGCCGGCCGCTCCGCGATCACCTCGCTGGTTCTCGAGGGTGCGCGACCGCCCGTCCTCCAGACGCCCGTCTATGGGTGTCCCCTTTTCGACAGTTCCTCATCATGTCAGAAAGAAGGAAGCTTGCCGTGCCACAGCAAATGAGCTCACTGCAGGCCCCGCCCAACGCCGACCTGGCTGCCCGTCTCTATGAGACGCACCGGCAGAATGTCTATCGGCGCACCGACCGCGTGTTCGCCCTGTTGATGGCGGTGCAGTTGCTCTTCGGCATCGTGGCGGCAATCGTTCTCTCACCCCGCACCTGGGCTGGTTCGTCCAGCAGCATCCACCCTCACGTCTGGGCGGCCGTCCTGCTCGGCGGCGTGATTAGTTTCTTCCCGATCCTTCTGGCCCTGCTGAAGCCAGGATCCCCTCCCACCCGATACGTCATCTCCGTATCCCAGATGCTCTGGTCCGCGCTGCTCATTCACCTGACCGGCGGCCGCATCGAAACACACTTTCACGTCTTTGGATCGCTTGCTTTTCTCGCGTTCTACCGCGATTGGCGCGTCCTGGTCCCCGCGACGGTGGTCGTCGCCGCGGATCATCTTCTGCGTGGGATGTACTTTCCGCAGTCAGTCTATGGCGTGCTCAACGCGGGCCCGTGGCGTTGGCTGGAGCATGCGGCATGGGTGGTATTTGAAGACATCTTCCTTGTCGCCTCGTGCGTGCGCGGACAAAAGGAGATGCGCGAAATCGCCGATCGAGCCGCCGCGTTGAACGCCGCCAAGGAAGTTGCCGAAGCCGCCACAAAAGCAAAGAGCGAATTCCTTGCCAATATGAGTCACGAAATTCGTACTCCGATGAATGGTGTCATCGGATTAACGGAACTGTTGCTGCGCCGAGGCGGCTTGGACCAGCAGCAACTTCGCCACGCGCAGATGATCAAATCCTCCGCCGACTCCCTCCTTGCACTGATCAACGACGTTCTGGATTTTTCAAAAATCGAGGCCGGCAAGATGGAGTTGAGCTGCATCGATTTCGATCCGCGCTCGGCCGTCGAGGACGTGGTAGAGATGCTCGCCGCAAAAGCAGCCGCGAAGGGATTGGAATTCGCCTGCCACGTTCACCCGCACATGCCCCGCTGCGTTCACGGTGATCCTGATCGACTGCGGCAGATCCTCATTAACCTGGCCAATAACGCCATCAAGTTCACCGAGAAGGGCGAAGTAGTCGTCCGGCTGCAATCGGAAGCCGCCGACGGTTCAGGGAACTCAGATCTTTTGAAATTTTCCGTTTGCGACACCGGCGCGGGCATTCCGGCAGACCGTCTTGATCGATTGTTTAAGAGCTTCAGTCAGGTCGACGCGTCAACTACGCGCAAGTACGGCGGCACCGGACTCGGGCTCGCCATAGCCCGACAGTTGACGGAGTTGATGGGCGGGACGATAGGCGTGGAGAGTCGGGTTGGCCGCGGGTCAACCTTCTGGTTCACCGCCAATCTGCCGGTGTCCGAGGGCGAACGGCATGACCCGCGAACGGTCCAGCCACTCAAAGCTGCGCTACTCCGCGGCATTCGCGTGTTAGCCGTTGATGACCATGCCGCCTATCGCGCTATCCTGCATGAGCAACTCGCCGGATGGGGAATTGACGTGGATGTTGTCTCCAACGGCGAAGAGGTGCTCAAACGGTTGAATACCGCTGCCATGGAAGGCCGCCCGTATCGAATTGCCGTTATCGACCTGGTCATGCCGAAAATGAGCGGTGACACCGTCGCTCGGATCATACGGGCCGATCCGCGGCTCAAAGACACCATGCTCCTTCTGTTGACCTCGACTGACAACCCGTTCGATGCCGATGAGATGCATCGAATTGGTTTTGCCTCCTGCCTGACCAAGCCCGTGCGCCAGTCGCAATGGCTCGATATCTTGACCGACGCGCTGAACAAGACTGACGACAACGAATTGGTCCCAGCTGTGGAGCGGACCGCCACGCCAATCAGCCCGGCCGAACACGTGAGGACGTTCGTTCGTTCATCAGGGCCGTTGGAGGGCGTCCGTGTGCTTTTGGTCGAAGACAATGACATCAACCAGGAAGTCGCGCGCGAACTGCTTGCCGACGCGGGCTGCCAGGTCGATGTCGCGTCCAACGGGTTGCTTGCACTGGGCGCGATCGAAGATCATTTCGGCAAGTCGCGATTCGACGTTGTCCTTATGGACTGCCAGATGCCTGAAATGGACGGGTTCGAAGCCGCTCGTCGCGTTCGCGCCAGAGAGCAGGAATTGAATAGTCCCGTGCGGCTGCCGATTATCGCCCTGACCGCCAACGCGGTCGAAGGCGACAGGCTTGCCTGTCTCGAGGCCGGTATGGACGGTTACGTGACCAAGCCGGTGGATTCTCAAATTCTTGTAGACACCATTCGTTCGCTGCTGACTTCATTGACCAAACAGAATGCCGTCCGTGTACCCGCTGTGGACGTGGAAGTCGCGGGCGCGTCTGATGTAGAAAAAGTGATCCAGGCCAATGACGAGTGGCCGATCAACACTGCTAAATTGATGCACCGGTGTCAGGGACGCGCACCGATGGCCGAAAAGCTCCTGAACATGTTTCAGAGCCAACTGAACGGCCAGGTTGCTTCCCTACGCGAGAGCCTGCAGCGCCGCGACTCCGAGGTGTTCAGGCGCGTGGCCCACACGATCAAGGGGACAGCGGCCTACATATCCGCCCATGGCGTCCGCGACGCGGCCGGCGAGTTAGAACAAATCGGCGAGGCGCAGGAGTTGGATACCGCAATTGAGTCACTCGAGAAGCTTGCACACCAAGTCCGCGAGTGTCTCGCCTTCGTGCCAACTGCAGTTAAGGAAATCCAAACTCTAAGACCGTCGCCGGCAGTGTCAGGGTGATCTTATTCACTGCGGAATGCGATCAAGTATTCGCTCCCGTTGCTCGTCCGTTGGCACTGTGCAGGCTTCGATCGCCCCAGCAATCTTGTAACGCCGCTTCGCGACAGCGCGGTAGAAAAAGTCGCGGATAAACCGCGGCACTAGAAGAAATACCTTCGCCAGTTTCCAAGGAAACGGAAGCTTTCCCGCGATCCGAAGCGTGCCTGTTGAATGTGTGCTTACCCGCTCCCCGTCAATCAGGATTAAACTCTCCACCCCTTCCGGCGGCAGGCCATGCTCCGCAAGTAACTGCTGACCCACGGCCGACTGTCGGGACGCAAACCGCATCCTCCCGGCCTTATCATGCTTGATCACCCACTTGACCGATCGGTCGCAGAAGGCACATTCGCCGTCAAAAAGGACAATGGAATAAGAATCACGCATCATTCCCCATATTTTACGCCGATGCGGCGTTTGGGCTTACAAATGTGGCTCTCCGCGATAGTCGCTGACGCCGGGTTGGAATCTACCACCGGTTGGGGTATGAGTAAAAGGCGTTGATCAAGGAGGATCACGCATGGATGCTGATGTATACCTCGCGACACTGACGTCGCTCGTGGATTTGGATGA
>JBBRHH010000478.1:0-4869 GCA_038222915.1 Tepidisphaerales bacterium | reverse complement strand
CGCTGGCTTTTTCGCCGGCGACGCAGATGCTTTCGAGACGAATTTCCTGCTCGGCGTCGCCAGTAAACGCGGGCTCAATTTCCAGCGTATGCTCGACTTTTGGATCGAGACCCTCGGCCAGAACCTGGGCGTGATGGCAGTTTCCATTGACAACCTTGCCAAGCGCTCCTGCGTCAAATTCCGGGCGGGTTTGCTTGCCGTCACCGGAATGCCACAGGACCTGCTTGCCGTCGATGAAGATGTGGTAGTTGCCGGACTTGTTGGTGGACTCGCCGAAGAGCATGACCATGCTGCCGGTGAATTTTGCCCGGAGCCGCCCGAATGGTTGGGTGGTGGCGGGCTTGCCGTCGGGGCCGACGGGTTTGTTGGTGACGATCACTTCGTCGTCGAGCCAGCGCGACATCAGCATGTCGAAATAGGCCGACACGACATGTGGTGCACCGACCTGCCAGCCCGATGGCGGCGGGCCGAGCGTGGAAATGCGCACGCGTGCGCTGGTCATGTACGTTGGCGCGTTGACCATCTTCTCGGGTACGGCACACGTGATGTTATCGTGGATGCCCAATTCGAAGGCTTCCCAGGCGGCGTCGGTGAACAGTTCGTAACCCTTGTCGCACGGATGCACGCCGTCAACGGGCCAGATATCGGCGATGGTGCTCTTGCCGCTCTTCACCTGAGAAATGGCGCGCTCGATCGCGTCGCCGGTGGTGGTGTGGTAGGCCTTGGTGATAGCGAGGTGAGCGTCGCGGCGAACCATGCCGTCGGTGTTTCCTTTGGCGACGTCCCACTGGAACGGGAAAATAACCTGCACGACGGGCACTTTCGCCTCAAGGATGATCCGCCGGATGATCGCCTCGTAGGATGCGAGCGTTTCGGGATTGGGGGAGCTGATCGAATCGTTCGCGGAGAAGTCGACGAAGACCAGGTCGGGCTTGTGTCGGAGAACATCGCGGTCGAGGCGGAAAAGGCCAAGCTGTGAACCGGTGCCGCCGATTGCGCCGTCCCAGAATTTAAAATGGGCGTTGGGGTATTTTGTCTCAAGACGCTTGGCGAGCTGGCCACGATAGGACGTGAGCTGGGGATCGGTGGCGTTTGCGCCCCAGGTGAGGGAGGCGCCGAAGAAGACGACGTTGAGGTGTTCGCCGTCCTTCGCCTGACGGTCGAAGTCGGCGAAGGCCGGGCCGGCGGCCCTGGCGGGTACGACGAGGAACATCAGAGATAGAGTGGCAACTATTCGGACTGTGTGCTTCATTTTCATTTCTTTCATTGCTTGTCCCAGGAACTCTTGAGGACGTGGATCGCGCAGGAATTGATAGTGGCCGCGCCACCTTTGGCGGCAAGTGAAACGCCATTTTCGCCGGCCTTGGTGATGATCGGGAGCGGGACATACGTCACGCCGTCGCTTGCGAAGATTTCCATGGAGTTGCGGTCGGCCAGAACGATGAGGCGTTGTTTGCCGCCGATCAGCGGCGACGGAGCCTTTATATTATCCACCGTGAGCTGCTTGTCGCGGACGTCGTAGCGGATGAGAACGCCGTGAACCGTGAGCTCAAGTGACGTGGCGTCGCCGGGCTCGAATTCTAATCGAACGTCGAGCAAGGGGCCGCCCGGATCTTTGAGCGGTTCAGCATCGGACTGCAATTTGCCGGCGGGCAGTTGGGCGGTGTTGCTTCGCAGCGATTCGAGCTCTTTTACGGGTAGATAACTGATTCGCGGCCCATCCGGCGTCGTCAGGAGCTTGATGTTCAGCGGAACGGTCATCGACTGATTGAACGACATGCCGGGGGATGGCGTCTGAAACCAGCCGATCATAATGCGACGGCCATCGCTGGCGGGAATGTCGCCGAACGTCTGGGCGGCGTAAAAGCCGCGGCCGAGAATTCCCTTGAGCTTTGCTGTTTCCGCCGTGAAGGTTTTGCCGTCGAACTGGCCGACCATGTAGTCGCTATTGGCGGCGGTGAGAATCCACTTGATGTTCTTCGCGTCTCCATCGACGGCGAGCGGGAACAAATCGGGGCATTCGAAGAATCCGTCGATCTGGCTGACCACTTTCCAATCCTTCAAGTTCGGCGAGTTTAGGATGTGAACCGTGTTGCGATCGTGGGGCAGGCCGACGTAGAGCGCCATAACCCATTGCTTTGTCGGCTCATGCCAGAAGACCTTTGGATCGCGATTGCCGCCGGTGATCATGTCGACAACTGGATTGCGATCGTATTTCGTGAAGGTGCGGCCGTCGATGCTGGACGCGATGCATTGGACGGACTTGCGGTCGGCGGTGTAGACCAGAACCAGCGGCGGTTTTTCGACTGTGCCGAGGCCGCTGGCATTTTTCCAATCGACCACGGTGGACCCGGAGAACATGGTGCCGAATGTGTCGGGGTAGAGGGCGACCGATTGTTCTTGCCAATGAATGAGGTCTTTGCTGATGGCGTGGCCCCAGTGCATGTTGCCCCACTTGGTGCCGTAGGGGTTGAGTTGGAAGAACATGTGGTACTCGCCGTTGAAGTAGACGAGGCCGTTGGGGTCGTTGTTCCAGCCGCGGGCGGGAGAGAAATGGAACTGCGGACGAAGGGGTTCGTGGTACAGGTTCGACGGGTCTTTGGGCGCGTCGCTCAATTCAACGGAGCTTAGGAATTTCGAGTCGCCCGACAGCTTGTCGACGGCGATCTTCAGGGTCTGGTCGTGCTGAGCGGATACATCGAGAACGGCCCACCAATCCGGGGCGTCATCCGCCGCCTCGATGCTGAATTCACGGAATGACTTGCCGTCGGCCAATACTTTGACTTCGCGCATCGGCGCGCCGTTTTTAACCGGGAGAAGCAACAGTCGCTTGGTGGCGACAAGCTCGCGTGAAGCGCGCGTCTGCATGAGCGGCGCGCGCGTTTCGGTGAAGACGATTTGATCGACAAGGACATGGCCCCAGCCGCCGGTGGCGTTGTCGACAATCTGAAGATGTGCGGATTTTCCGGCGAATTCGGTGACGTCCCATTGCGCTGTTTCAAGCAGTTCGCTTCCGCCGGGCTGCGTGTTGGTTCCCGTTGCGGTACGCACGACTTTGTCGTCCACCAGCAGATTCATGCAGGTTTTGCCTTCGAAGCCGCCGCCGCCGATGAGGAACGAGATGTACTTTCGCTCGATCTTGAAGACGGGTGAAGTCAACGAGCCGACGGCATCGTCGCCGCCATTGAAGCTGTTAACGAGTCGCTCGCCCTTGTGTCCCGAGACGGCCATCTGCCCCGCCAGTGTTCCGGCGGCGGGACCGTCGCCGAAGGCGTGGCCGGTGACACTCCAGTCGCCATACGTCTTGGCTTCGAAATCGGCGTAGAGGACGTCCGGCTCAGCCGTCTGCGCCGAGGAAGATAGAAGGATGGACAACAAGCAGAGGGCAGATGACGTGATCTGGCGCAGGATCTTCATTGCTTCAACTCCGGGTCTTTCGCCGCGTCGGCCGGCCGGTAGAGAGCCGGCGAGATCAGTGTGCTGGCAGGAACTTGGTCGGCGGCCATGTATTTGGAAATGCTGTCGACGGTGACGGAAGCAATGCGGCGCGGATATTGGAGGATGGTCGCGTACATCTTTCCGTCCATCACAGCACGCTTCGCTTCGGGCTGGCCATCGAAGCCGATGACTTTGATTTTGCCGATTTTGGACGCCTCTTCGATGGCCGCAATTGCGCCGAGTGCCGTGGGATCGTTGATGGCGAAGATGCCATCGAGATCGGCGTGAGCTTGAATCAGATCCTGCGCGACCGTGTGTGACTTGTCGCGCGCGCCGTCGCCGGCCAGCTTTGCGACCACCTGAATGTCAGGTGATTTGGCAACTTCTTCGAGAAATCCTTTTTCCCGCATCTGTCCTGATTCGACGGCCGGGTGATCGATGACGGCGACGATGCCTTTTCCACCGAGCAGTTCGACCATCGCCTTGCCGGCGATCTTCCCGCCCTCGTAGTTGTCGGTCGCAGTGTGGCTGACGACCTTCACCCCTTCGGCTGTTGCGGCAACGTCGGCCGTGAAGACGGGCACGCCGGCGGCATTGGCTTCGGCGATGGCGGTGCCGACGCTCTTGGAATTGCAAGGCGTCAAAACGATGGCGCTGGCCTTGCGAACGAGGAAGTCCTTGACCTGGTCGTTTTGCTTCGCGGGATCGTTTTCGCCAGAAACGACGACCACTTCGTAGCCGCGCTTCTCGCCTTCCTCCTTGAAGGCGTCGCCCATGTCCTTGAAGAAGGGATTGGTGAGCGCCAGGAGGGAGACGCCGATCAGCGGTTTGGCGTGGTTGGCGATTGCACGCGGGTTGGGCTGCGCGGCGGTTTGATCTGTCTTCTCCTTTTTACAGCCGGCCAGTTGTGCGAATAGGAAGACAGTTAAGATCAGCAACGCTGGAACTCGTTTTGACAATCGATACATGCGGTTTCCTTCCACTGTTCGTCACAACCCCTGTGCAACATCAGATGGCGCCATGCCGGCCGTATTTCTCCTGCTCCAGCGCCGGAGCCATGGGCCAATCGGATTGCGCTGCTTCTTCATCATGTCGAGCAGCACCGCGCCCAGAATGACCAACCCGAGCACGACCTTCTGGCGGTAGCTTTCGACACCCGTCAGATTCATACCGTTCTGAATGACCGCAATGATAAGGGCGCCGATCAATGTGCCCAAGATCTTTCCCGACCCGCCGGCCAGGCTTGTGCCACCAACGACGACGGCCGCGATCACGTAGAGCTCATAAGCCAGGCCATACGTCGGCGAACTGCTCTTCAGCTGAGAGGTGAGAATCACGCCACTGAGTCCAGCCATAAGACCGCTGACAGTGTACACCACCAGGAGAATGGCCCAGACGCGAACGCCCGAAAGCCGCGCCGCTTCAGGGTTG
>JBBRHH010000477.1:0-4911 GCA_038222915.1 Tepidisphaerales bacterium | reverse complement strand
AAGACTCCATGCCAGCGTCAAACGCGGCCACCCTTACGGCTCGGATGCGTGCATCCGCCGGACTGCGGATCGGCTCGATCTTGCCTTCACGCTTAGAGGGCGGGGATGGCCGAAGATGGCTCCTGCGAGGGGGAGGGGGATGTGGACTTATTATGAATGTCCCCTTCTCTTCCTCCGTGGACTTATTATGAATGTCCCCTTCTCTTCCTCCCGACATCGTCGACGTCAAGAGCAGCCTGCGGAGCATCATGTGGCGCAACGTCGGCATCGAGCGCGACGGCGACCGGCTGGTCGAGACGCGTGAGATCATTGCGTTCTGGAGCCGGTATGTGATGGACAAGGTGTTCGACCATGAGACAACGCAGGCGGGGGCGTTGGCCGGGTGGGAGTTGCAGAACATGCTGACGGTTGCGGCGTTGATCGCGACGGCCGCGTATAGCCGGACCGAGTCGCGCGGCGTGCATACGCGCACAGATCATCCGGGGCGGGATGACGAGCATTGGCGGCTGCATCTGTTGTGGAAGAGGCCGGGGGAGACGCCGATTCCTGCGCCGCTGGGATAGGCGACGCCGCGAAGAAGAAGTTGGCTGTGCTTGCTCAAGGCGGGCATGATGGACCACGGGGAAAGCGACGTGGGATTTGCGCGATTGGGTTTGATGGTCGGTTCCGGGTGCGCGCCGATTGATAAGGCGAAGCTGGGCCGCTGGTTGTGTTGAATCTGCCTGTATGCGGGGTGCGGAAAAACCGACCACCAACCGACCACCAACCGACCACTGACCGACCACCAAACGACTATCAACCGACCATGAAACGACCACCAAGCGACCACCAACCGACCACCTAACGACTTGGTGCGCCTCGCTCAAGGCAGGCCTATTGACTTGCTGCGCTGGCTCATGGCGGGACCAAACGACCAGGCGGTTGAATGCATTATTTTGAGTGTGGAATGCAGAGTTGGGGAGGGGGAAGAAGAGGCTTCCGTTCGACAAGCTCAGGGCGGGCGTGGGCACCAAGGCACGCAGGCACGAAGGGGCCGGGCCCTTTGGCGGGTTGCGGACGGTGGAGGGGCGTTTGTTTCTCCTTTTCGTTTTCTGCATTGGCGATCATCCTAACATACTGCGTACGTTGTGGAAAGGGAAATGTTCGGGTTGTCGGGGATTTTTTATTGATAGGCTGGCAGGATTGGTGGTGGATGGCCCGGGGGTAGGGTGGGTGGCTGTCGGCGGGTGGCCGAGCGTGAAGGCTGTTGTTTTTGCGGGTTGATTGAGGGTCCTCTTTCCGCACAAAAACAGCGGAAAAAGTGATATATGTACGCATCCCCTTTTACGATTCCCGCACGAAAACAGCGGAAAAAGTGATATATGTACGCATCCCCTTTTACGATTCTGGTTTTGAAGACATTTGCTCGCCCCCCAACCTCTTGATGACTACAGTTGCCCTACAATGGTGTGCCCGCCATCACTCATGTGTCTAAATGAACTGGATGCCATTCCGCCTTTAAGGCGCGATCTTCGCACAACTGGTAGAAGCGGTTGGAAACGACAATCGATGAAAAGCTGGATCGAAAAACTTGAGAAGGCACTGGACCAAAATTCTCGTATGTCCGCGCTACGTCAAACGACGGCAGATTTGCCAAATCAGATTCACGATAATGAAGCTCCGGATAGGCGAAATGTTCATCAACGCGGCACAGCCGAACTCTTCGGTCTCCAGGCCTCAAGCGGATACCTTCATCAAAAGAGCGTAGATCCATTGACGGCGCGACCGGCGGTAGTATCAGATCGCTTTCAATTTCCCAAAATGGCGTACCAGTTTTCTGTTTAACGAGACTCCAGTCCGAACCTTCCTCACCTTTGGGCCAATACTGAGTTGCCTTCCAATGAAGGTGTTGAAAATTGCACTCGGCTAGAACATCCTTAACGCGTGAGGGCACAAAAAGCCATGTTGGTTCTGAATAGCCGCAAATGAAATCCCACGAAGAAAGATCACCTGGACCATTCAATTTTAATTCAGGAATTAGAAGTTCCCCGTCTGTGGAGCGGTCGACACCATGATACGCACCGGCCGGAGCACCTAGTTCAAGAAACTGGTAGTTGCTTAATTCGCTTCTATCGTAAATTCGATGCAGTCGAAGTGAAAAGCTGCCCTCCCGTTCAGTTGCTAACTCGCGGGCACGAAATCCGCCCACCTCAAGGCACTCACGGATCTGAAGCATCCGTTCATCATTAGCGGCCAATATTGCGCCGAAGGCTTGGCTATTATCGCCTCGTTTGCCCTCAGGATAAATGCGCAATAGTTCGGCGAAAAGTTGATCGCCAATGTCCTTCCTAGAAATTCCTTTGATCGAGACGAGAATATTCATTGTACTCCCTTCGATTGTAACCAAGCCTTCGCGACGTTCCAAACGGCGGGTCCTTCGGTCGAATCCCAATCACTGTATGCTTGCTGAAGATTGTGCAATATATCGGCGGAACTTTGAGGCGGATGGTCTCTCATGATCACGTCCAGTATCGCATGAAATGCGCCACTTCCGTGTTTCCCTGTATGATCTACCCGCTGCAATAGTAATGCCGGCATATCATCTAGCTCCGCTTGCGATAGCTTGCGTCCAATGAGTTTCTGCGTCCACTCGGTCACGGCCGTATGATGATTCTGCATATCCACCAAGGCGTGACGGCTTCCAACCCAGCCACCTTTGCCACCGAAAGCATTTGGATTCCAAACTGCTCCCATCGCTTCATATACTTCTTTGGCAGTAGGAACCTTGTTAACATCGCCAGCTGCATCCGCGTAGATTTTCGCGAATACTTCATTCGCAAAATCCGGGAGCGCGACGTCAACTTCCGGCTGGATCATCTTCGTCTCTTCCATTACGCGACGGAAAGCGTCCCAGCGATCTAAATTTTCGCCAGTGCGGACATGTTCAAAGAGCGAGTAGAGCTTTTCACAGACCGCGCCAATGTTGTGAACCCAGACTCCTGCATGGCCGACGAAGTACGTGTGGAAATCTTCGACTTCGACATTGTATGTGGTGAAGGTGCTTCCGGCGGCAGCATCTTCGGTGATAACTGATGTGACAGTGGCGATGGCGCTCTCGGTGAGCGCCAGGTGATCGCCTACCACCAATTCTTTTGCAGGGACAAAAATCTTCCGTTGTTCGACGTAAAATGGATGTTCCCCGGTGCATGCGACAGTCTCTTCAATCCCCGTCGGTCCGCTGTAGCAGACGTGATACAATCGCGATGGATGTGTCTTAAAGGTGTCAACGACACGTTTGTGGCGTTGCAGCCCGGTATTTTCGTCGCGAGACAAGACGAAATCGCCTGGGCGGAGATCTTCAATTGCCATTGGGCGGTCGGGTCCATGCACGATCGTCCCTGCAACAAAGCACATCTTCGTTGACTTGAGGCCGTTTGTGTATTCTTTAACCTTGTTTATGCCAGATAGAATCGGAGTGAGAGCGGGAACCTGTTCAAGTCGCGGGAGCAACTTCTCCAGCCACGCCACTTTGCCAAGTGCTGTGAGTTCTCCCGCGCCTTCTGTAACCACGAAAGCAAGGATTTCTCCAACCAGGCGGCCTTCGAGGCGGCCGATCTGATAATCATCCATGCCGGCGAGTGTCACGGCGGCTTCTTGCAGGAGTTCTGCACAATATTCGCCGACTTTCTTGTATTCTTCGCCCAGTGCATTTAGTTCCTGAATATCCCCTGTGAGGGCAGCGTTGAAAAAATTCGCTTCGTCCTTATTGATTTTGTAGATCACTCCACCAATCACTTGGGCAGCATTCCAGGCGATTTTGAGTCGCTTCTGGTCTTCAACCAAGATTGGATTGCCGTGCACGATCCATCGATATGCCAATGAAATTGTGTTGTAGTTTTTGACGGTGTACCATGCGCCCTTTCCGAGACTTTTGACACCATCGACCAGGCTCATGCCCGCATCGCCGAGCCCGGCACCGAAGCCGGTGAAGAAATTTTTAACGCCATCGCGTCGCGGAGCCGCGGGTAGGGCCGCAGGGGACTGCGCTTCTTGCGGAGCGTCAGGGATGACAAACAAGCTGGGAATGAGCGGCGATAGATGAGACGACAACAACATTTCGCGGTTGGCCGCGTCGAGAAAATAGGCCGAACTTCCTAAATCAATCTCTGGCATGTACGGCTGCAGCGCGATAGGTCCGAGGACCTGGAGTGCCATTTCGTAGAGGTCGCCACCGGCCGATGCGCTGACAGCGTTCTTGTCCCCTGCATTTACCGTCCAGCTTGTGGAAATGAACGGGGACGCACCTAGTATTTGAAAATCAGTCCACAGTCCACAGTCCACAGTCCACAGTCCACGAGCCGCCTCTGATCGAGGTCCTTCACGGCCATCTCTCACTCCATTAGTATGCCCAAGCCGCTGCACCATCCGTTTCACCGGCCGATCACTTCCGATAGGCGGGTAGCGTCACATCCTCACCTCCATTCGACCAACCTCCCCGTCTCATGAGCAAATCCCATCGCATCAACTCTCCACAAGAACAGCCGCTCCCGCTCCCCGATCATCCCGCCCGACAAGCTGAACCCTCCATCCCACTGCGCCGCATAACCCATCCAACCCGACCCAGGTGTTGCGCCCCAGGCGCTCCGCGCGCGCAACACCCCCAAACACAAATCCGCGCAAAATAAAATAAATTTTGCTCAAAAACCCCAGCAAAAACCCAAATCTCAAAAGAGGTGTTGCGCGCGCGGAGCGCCGCGCGCGCAACACCACCCAAGGGATGAGGAGCTACCTATGCGCCGAAAATCCGCCTCGACCCAGCCCGCAATTCTCTCTTCGCATTCCTCTGCGCCATTACGCCGCTGCGTGAAATATTGTATTTCTATCAAACCAAACCGAACCGGTCGGTTTCATGTCACTACTGCGTCAAAAACG
>JBBRHH010000476.1:0-4929 GCA_038222915.1 Tepidisphaerales bacterium | reverse complement strand
AGGCGAGGCGAACGAATTCAATCATGTTTTCTTCGTGAAGAATCACGAAGCTGCTGCGCGGGTCCCGGTCGCGCGGTTGGCCGACACTGCCCACGTTGACGATGGCCTTTTCGTCGGCCACCTCAAACTTTTGATCCAGTTCGTCGGGGCTGTAGAAGTCCGGGCCTTCCAGGAAGACGCCGGGCACGTGGGTGTGGCCGACGAAGCAGAGCTTGTCGAAGCGTTCGAAGATGCTGACAAACTTGCCCGGGTTGGTGTAGATATCGTCGGGAAATATGTATTCGTTGATGGGGCGGCGGGGGGAGGCGTGAACGCCGAGGAATTGCGGTGTTTTGACGCGAACGGGGAGGTTGCCCAGGAACTTCCAGCGATTGGCTTTGCGGACGAGGTCGGGATCGCTTTCGAAGCAGGAGCGGGTCCAGTAACAGGCCGACTCGGCGCCGGCGTTGAAGTTGAAGGGTTCGTAGAAGACGGCGAAGTCGTGATTGCCCATCAGCGAGGCGCGGCAGCGCTGGCTGACGAGGTCGAGACACTCCATCGGGTTTGGGCCGTAGCCGACGACATCGCCGAGGCAGACGATCTCCTTGATGCCGCGGCGGTCGATCTCCGCGAGGACGGTGGTGAATGCCTCGAGATTCGCATGAATGTCACTGACAATGGCAATCATCCGCGGTCGTATCCTCCGGCGGTGGCCGGGCTTAAGTACTTGCAAGTGCGCCAGTTGGAGAAAAGCAGGGAAACATGCAGGGCGCAGTCCGACGATGGTACGGGATGAGGAGCGGAAGCGTCAAATTCGGATTGGAGAATGGAGATGGCAGAAATGGCAGAATGCAGAATTGCATGCAGCAAGCGAGATCATTTATCCGGGCTGAGACGAACCTCGAATTGCTTGGCGATGTCTCGAATGAAGGCGCGGTCATTTGAATCGCAGTGGTCGTGCCAGCGTTGGAGGTGGGCGGTGAAGGATTGGGGTTCTTTGGGGCGGTTGTCGTTGAGATGGTAAACAGCCGACCAGTGATCTGGGTGTGCTTCGAAGAGGGGGAGGAGGGCGACCGCGACGATGGCGTTAAGCTTGCGGTCTTCGCCGGTTTTGGCGATGGCTTCGGCGTTGGCTGCGTACCAATCGGCCAGTGTCTTGCCTTCGGGGAGCTGGGCTTTTTCTATGCGCTCGGCGGCGTATTTATTCAGGCTTGGGGCGTAGGAGCGCCAGCCTTTGTAGGGGGCGTCGGTTTTCCATGTTTCGCTCATTTGGCGGAGGACGAAGAGGGAGGACATTTCGCAGAGGGATTCTTCGAACCAGAGGTTGGATGTTTCGTGTTCTTCGAAACGGCAGAGGACGTGGCAGAGCTCGTGGCCGAACTGGAAGGCGTATTGGGACCAGTAGGAGTCTTCGCAGTCGAGTTTCATGACGATCGAGCCGTCGCGGGCGCGATCGAAGAGGGTGATCGGTCCGCCGCGGACGACGTTGATGTGCTCGAGCTTGATGCCGGGGAAATGGGGGAGGAGCTCGCGGGCGGTGGACTGGAGGACGGCGTTGATGTCGGAGGGGTCGGCGTCGCCGAAGGCGTTTTTGGCTATGTTGAGGTGAAGGGTGGGGATGGGTTGGGTGGCGGGGGCTGCGGCGGAGGCCTGGGTGATGCAGAGGGTGAGGAAGAGTAGTGCGGTTCGCATGGGGGGATTGTCGTGTGAAGCATTGTGTGTTGCAAAGTCCGCGGAACACCTTGGAACGCGCGTTTGATAACCGTAATACCGAGCCTTGCGCCGTCCGCTGACGCTGGAAAACACCCGGCGAGTTAGCTCCACACCAGGGTACCGCCTCGACATTTACGGACTTCCATTAATTGGACGCGTACGGTGCGCTCGCCTTGGCAGCGCAACAGCCGACCTGGACCCTACCGGGCGCAACAATGTTGTCGCCACCCTGTAACCCTATGCGACGCCGTGGATTGATCAGCGGACCGGGGACGGTGTGTCTAACAGAAATGAGTGGTACTGTGCTCGCCTGCTAATATCTTCGTCGCTTCGGCGCGCAGCCTGGGAATGGCCCATAGACCTTTCTGGGCAATTCGCTGGCAATCGCTGTAAGTACCAAGGTTGCATCTTCGCGAATGCAGTTCGCATTTAAAATGGGAATAACCGCGTGTCCAAGACAGCCGGTTGAGGGCTCTGGCTTTAAACTTAACCCCGCGCTCTCGAGCGACCCGGCGGTCATTTCGATGATCCAGTATGATTTGCCCTCCTGTCCAAGTCCTGCCGCAGTTTCCGGCCTCGGCTCATCAAGATAATTCGATCTAATCAGCGAAATGCCCGTTGTTTCGCTGGATCGTGGATAGAAGCCCTGTGGCGAAAGATGATCGTGCGTTTTGTCGTAGTGATGAACAAGGATTCTGCGGTAGACGAGTTCGTCCTTATCGATGGGCTCTGTACCGTCGAGCGGCCGTGGAGTTGCCAAGCGAACCCCTCATCTAATAACCATAGAGGGTCCCGACCAATCTCCCCGACGTCGATTGGCTTCGAGCGAAATGACCGTTCGCGATCGTAAGCGGCCATTTCGCACGAGGATTTCTTCTGCTTCGCCTCCCGGCATAATCTCAATGGAGCGTAGCAGACTGCCGAGTCGCCATTCAAACAATATTCCCCCATTCGCACCTGGAACCACAGCGATAGGCTTGACCGATCCCGCCTCCTCCAAATTTATGGCACATGCCTGCGCTCTTCGAATTGTCATCTTTGACGGCGATTCGCCATCTTCGTTTTCAATCTCTGTCGGATTGAGCATCCAGTTGTGCAGAGTAGCTACAATTCTCGACCAGCCATGATGGATGTCTTGATTGGCGGACTCGATCATCGACAAGCTGCGAAGTTCCGGTTGTTCGAAGACATACGGCGTGGCTATCTCTCGTGAATATCGCATTTAGATGATCTCCCCCCAGTACTCTCTGGCTTCCTTCGACGTCAAATCTCGGAACCCATTTACAATGGTGTTATGACCAAGATCGAGTCCCGCAAGCCCATCCCGCAGACCGTCGTCGCTGTCGCCGACAGGTCCCCGTGATACAAGTTGGAGGGCAAGGATATCCGTCCCATCCGGTTTATCTCTCGCACTCCGTAGATCGACGTGCAAACGACCAAGATTATCGGCAATGCTATACATCCAATGCCCACCAAAATTTTCGAGTTGAGACGTGCCAACGAATGCAGGCAACATCGCGTTAGAATTAAAAACCTTGGTCCAATCCTTAGGATCATGCCAAACCGTTCCGCACGGAAGGTGATTCGTATATCCAATTTCCCATTGGTTAAGATGAACGTCGCCCAGACCAAGCTCTTTCACAAACCCAATGAATCCACCAAATATATCGGCCATTTCAACGCGAATTGTTTCGTACCGAGGGTATTCTGTCGACGCACCAATCCATTGATACCAAAAACGACCATTCTGCAGTTGTATCATCCGGTCGCGCGAATGATTGGTAAATCTTGCTCGGCTCGATGGCTTCTGACTCAATCCAATGTTTATGGTTCCAGCTTCTGACCACTGACGATCATCGCCGAACTTCTCAAACTGCTGCGGAAAAGTCGGCGCGTCTTCGACAGTCGGCCATACCTTGGTGTCAAGTTTGGACCAATAAAGACCTAAGTGCGAATTTGTGAAGCCAGGCAAAGTGTCAAATTGAAGACCCAACATCATCTCCACCACAGGCGGCTTTCGAAAGGTGGGGCTTGAAGAGGTGGCCATTCGATGATCGGTAGGGTCAAGTAGTGGCAGAGGAGATCCGACTCCCAGCGGCCCTGCTCCAGTCACTCCAATATACGGCCGGAGCATAGCTATTGATAATGCCAAAAGCAACCTCAATGGGCCGAACGGGCGCTCTGACGCACGTCAGTTTCTCAAATCATCTCGGCCGGGTGGGCTCGTGCGAGTCCGGTCATTCGCACGGCATTCATGTCGGACTGGTAAAGCGGCGCCATTCCTTGCCACCGTTCGCACCAGACCAAGCCCGTCGAGGTTATAAGTCCGGCCAGATTGCTTAGGGTGAAACACTTGATGATCCACAGCGTGATGCTAGTGGAGAATCTTTATGCGGGTTGTTCTATTTATCCTGATCGTTGCGGCAACGGTTTGTGCTGCGCCGACGACGCAGCCGGACGTGGGGAGGTTGATTGGGCGGCTGGGCGCGGATGAGTTTGCGGATCGGCAGCGGGCTCAGGATGAGTTGGTGGCGCGCGGGGAGGAGGTTCGGGCGGCCGTGGTGGAGGCGATGAAGACGGCGAAGGACGAGGAGGTTCGCACGCGGCTGGAGGCGGTGTTGCGGAAGCTGGATGATGATCGTCAACTGGCGGCGACGTCGATTACGCTGCATCTGGCGAAAGCTTCGCCGCAGGTGGTGCTGGATGCGATTGCGAAGCAGGCGCAGGTTGTGTTTTCGGCGGCGGCGGTGGATGTGGCTGGGCCGGAGGTGAGCATTGATGTGGAGAAGAAGCCGTTCTGGCCGGTGATGAAGGAACTGTGCGGGAAGGCGAGTTTGAACGTTCGCCGATCGCATGATGCGACGCGGATGGCGATTGTGCGCGAGATTGGATCGCCGATGGCCGGGCCGTCGGTGGTGAGCGGGCCGTTTCTGGTGAGTGTGGATAGTGCGCAGATGAACGCGTGGATTCCGTTTGCGAATCCGGCGCAGGCGAATCGGGATTTTTCAGTGCAACTGAGTCTTTTTCTCGAGCCACGCCTGCAACTGGTTTCAGGGCAGTTGGAGATGAAGAAGGTTGTCGACGAGAACGGGGATTCGTTGTTGAAGGGGTCGGCGGCGACACCGTTTGATTTTGAATGTGAGTATCAGTGGATCACACATCTACGGCTGGCGTATAACCGCACAAGCCGGCGTATTGCGGTGTTTCAGGCGGAGGCGCACCTGGTGGTGCAGACCG
>JBBRHH010000475.1:0-4941 GCA_038222915.1 Tepidisphaerales bacterium | reverse complement strand
AATGCGTGCAGTGGCCGGAGGGTTTTTTGGCGACTTTTGTCGTTTGCACCGGCCGATCAACGAAGCGAAATTTCGAAAGGAAACGCGGATGAAATTGCACACTTGGATGATGACACTGGCGCTGGCAGCGGGCGGACTGGCTTTGGCGCCGGCACAGCACTGCTTTGCCGAGGATAAGGCGACTTTTACGGACCCCGAAAAGGCCGGCCCGGACTTTGTGACGCAGGGCGAGTATGAGGGAACGGCCGGGGCGGACAAGATTGGCGTGCAGGTTGTGGCCAATGGGGACGGGAAGTTTGATGTGTATTTCCTCGCGGGCGGGTTGCCGGGGGCGGGTTGGGATGTGAAGACCAAGGTAATGACCAAAGGCGTGACCGCCGATGGGAAGACCACGATCACGGGCGGCGGGTATACGGCGACGATCGCTGGCGATGCGCTGACCGGGAAGGATGACAAGGGGGCTGCGATTACGGCCAAGCGAGTCAGTCGCGTAAGCCCGACGATGGGCGCGAAGCCACCCGAGGGCGCACTCGTACTGTTCGACGGCACCAACGCCGACGCGTTTGAGAACGGGCACATGGACGAGCGGCACCTGATCGCATCGGGGCCACGGACGAAGCAGAAATTTGGCGACTTCAGTTGCCATGTTGAGTTTCTGCTTCCGTTCAAGCCTACCGCGCATGGCCAGGAGCGGGCGAATAGCGGGTTCTATCTGCAGGACCGTTATGAAGTGCAGGTGCTCGACTCGTTTGGGTTGAAGGGCGAGAACAATGAGTGCGGCGGCATCTACAGCAAGACTGCGCCGCTGGTGAACATGTGCTTTCCGCCGCTGGTGTGGCAGACGTATGACATCGAATTTACGGCCGCGAAATTTGAAGACGGCAAGAAGGTCAAAAATGCGGTTGCGACCGTGAAGCACAATGGCGTGTTGATCCAGGACAAGACGGAAATCGCCGGTCCGACGGGTGGCGGCAAGCCGGAGAGTCCGGAAGGCGGGGCGTTCCAGCTTCAAGGCCACGGCAATCCGGTTTTTTACCGGAACATCTGGGTGGTCGAGAAGAAGTAAGCGTTACGATCGCGTGACAAGTAGAGACGATTCGGGCAGGCAGCAATGCCTGCCCGATTTCTTTACTCCCATCTGAATGTGATTACGATTCTCGCGCCGACTAGTACGCCGTATTGACCATCGCGTTTGCCATCTGGAGTGAGCATGAAAGCTGTCGCCGTCTTCCCGTCCCGCAAGACGATTGAGGTGATCGACCATCCTGTGCCGGCGCTGGGCGGCACTGAAGATGTGCGGCTGAAGATGCTGGAAGTAGGCGTATGCGGGACAGATCGCGAGATCGCGGCGTTTGAGTATGGGACGCCGCCGGACGGGTCGGAGTATCTGGTGATTGGGCATGAATCGCTGGGGGAAGTGGTGGAGACGGGATCGGCCGTCACTGGTCTGAAGGTCGGCGATTTAGTTGTGACGATGGTGCGCCGGCCGTGCAACCATCCGGAGTGTGTTGCGTGTCGCGCGGGGCGGCAGGATTTCTGCTTTACCGGCGACTTCACCGAGCGCGGCATCAAGCAGCAACACGGGTTTATGACGGAGCAGGTGGTAGACCACCAAAAGTACATGAATGTTGTGCCGGGCACATTACGCGATGTGGCTATCCTGGTTGAGCCGCTGACGATCGCTGAGAAGGCGCTGATTCAGGTGGGCGAGGTTCAGCGGCGGCTGCCCTGGGGATTGACCAATCAGGCCGGGGAAGAGGCGAAGGTGAATTACCAGCACAATGCGGTGGTGCTGGGGGCCGGGCCAGTGGGTTTGCTGGGGGCGATGGCGCTGATCGCGGCCGGTTTTAAGACGTATGTTTATTCACGCGCGGCCGACCCGCAGGAGAAGATGGCGCTCCTCGCGTCAATCGGCGGAACGTTTATTGCGGCGGAGCAGACGCCGGTGGAGAAACTGCCAGACTTGGGTGGAAATATTGACCTGGTGTACGAAGCGGTGGGCGCATCTAGCATGGCGATTGACGTGATGCGGATCATTGGGACGAACAGCGTTTTTGTCTTTACCGGTGTGCCGGGCCGGAAAGGTCCGATCAGCATTGACGCAGACCTTATCATGCGCAACCTTGTTTTGAAAAATCAGGTTGTCTTTGGAACGGTGAACGCGAGCAAGACGGCGTTTGAATATGCGATCCGCGACTTGGAACAGTTTAATCAGAAGTGGCCGGAGGCGGTGCGAAAGCTGATCACGGGGCGTTACCCGATGGAAGGCGCGAAGGACCTGCTGATCGGAAAGTCCGGCGGCATTAAGAACGTAATTCATATTGGATGATCGATGGCAAAACACACGAAAGAATTTGGCGTTATCGGACTTGGCCGGATGGGCGGCGGGCTTGCGCACCAGGCGATGAAGAAGGGGATGCGGGTGGCGGGATATGACGTCGGCGGCGCTACGCCGGAATTGATTGGCGAGGGGCTGATTGAAGTCAAAGAGCTGAAGGATTTCGTCAAATCGCTGCCAACGCCGCGGGCGATTCTGCTCTATGTGCCGTCCGGGCCGATCGTCGATCAGGTGATTGACGAGCTGACGCCGGTGCTGGTGCATGGGGACATTATCTGTGACGGCGGGAATTCATATTGGGGCGATTCGATTCGCCGGGCGCGGCGGCTGAAGGAACGTGGGATTTACTTCTGCGATGTTGGGACGAGCGGCGGCGTCGATGGTGCGCGCAATGGCGCGTGCTTCATGGTGGGCGGGGAACGCGTGGCGGTGGAGCGGATTGAGCCGATCTTGCTGGATCTGTGCGCCGATGGCGGCTACGTGCACGCGGGGCCGCCGGGAGCGGGGCATTATGTGAAGCTGGTGCACAATGGGATTGAGTGGGGAATCATGCAGGCGATGGGCGAGGGGATGGATCTGCTGGAGAATTACCGCGATAAGCTGAACATTCCGGATGTGCTGCACTCGTGGCGGTTTGGCTCGGTGATCCGGTCGTGGCTCATCGATCTGATGGAGCAGGCGTATCGCGATAAGGGTGGGCTGGACAATGTTCCTTCGTACATCGACGACACCGGGGAGGTGAGTTGGCTCGTGGGTGATGCGATGCGGATGGAGGTGCCGATTCCGGTGATCGCGCAGTCGGTGATGCAATACATGAACACGCGCGATACGCGGCAGAACTGGGCGCGGGCGATTGCGCTGCTTCGCAATGCATTCGGGCAACATGCGATGGGGCCCGACCCGGCGGTGAAGGCCGAGCGGCAGACTGGGCGGGTTGGGGATTGGGTGCCGTTGGGGGAGTGATCGGCATTTTTACGGTGTCGTTGGTCGGTTGTCCGCAACTACTTTAAGGAATAGACTCTGTAAGAGGTGTTGGATATGACGCAACTCACAATCGGCCTTGCAGATGATGTGAAGATAAAACTGGAGGCACGCGCCGCAATCGCAGGACACGCGAGTCTCGAGGGTTTTGTGCAGTCAATCCTGAACGACGAGGCCGACGCAGCATCGTTTGACGGACCGGCGCATTTGACCGTAGACACCACGGCGAAGCTGGAGGAAAAACTGAAAGAAGGCATAAACAGCCGCGCCATCCAGATGACCGCAGCCGATTGGTCGCAGATGCGAAATGGTCTAATTGAGAGACATCAGAAGAGTCCCGAATGAGCCGGCTTATCGTGCGCGAGCGTGCGAAATCAGACATCGACGAAATCGCATGGCACATTTCACTGGATAAGCTTGATCCTGCCTTGAGGTTTCTGGAGGCGGCCGAAAAGGCGTGTCAACGCCTGGCTGAATTTCCAGGCATGGGCGCGACATGCAGCGTTGCAGATCCGCGTTTCGCCACCTTACGCAGCTGGCCAATTCGACGGTTTGAGAACTATCTCATCTGCTACATCGTGACGGCTGAAGGAATTGATGTAATTCGTGTTCTTCACGGCGCGAGAAACATTGAACGAATCTTTAGCGGGGATTAGCCAGGATCAATACACCACCGACGGGAAGTAGCTTCCCCGCGGTTCCTGATATTCGCCCATGGCCATCAGTGTCATAGGTTTTACGATGCGGAGTCCTTCCGCAAGGCACCATCTGAACAGGCTCGCCTGACGTGTTGGGAGAAGCAACGAGACGGGCTCGCCACTTGCTGCGCTGGCGCCGCGCAGCAACTCGCGCATGTCTTCCTCGCTTTTGGCAACTCCATGATTGAACGCCCAGAAGTTCGGCGATGACGCGTAGGCCGTGATTTCATTGTGAAGGACCAGAACCATCGGACGGAACATGCCCAGTTGCATGGTGCTCTTCAGTTCATTGGTGCGGTCGAAGCCGTGAATTTTCCGACAGATATCTGCGCATTCCGCGAGATCTTCCTGGTCCATCGGGCGAACTTCTGCTCCTTTCGACGGAGCGCTGCACGGCGTGCCGCTGAGCATGACCAGTGGCTCCTTCACCTCGAATCCGAGTGACGCGTAGAGCGACATGGACACCGTGTTGAAAGCGTCCTGCACCAGCCGAATTCCAGCGGCAGACTGGGCCCGCTCGATCACCGCCTGCATCAGTCTTCGGCCTACACCTTTGCCCTGGTAGTTGGGATCGACCGTGATTGGTCCCACTCCGCGGATGGAGTCTCGCTCGTCGAGAAAATTGGAGCCGACGATCCGGCCATCGTCTTCAGCAACCACGCCAAAGACGCAGGGACTGTCCATAAAGACCTTCGCGAGCCCGATGGTGACCTCCTGCGATGGAAAGTCGGGCGGGAAGTTGTGTTCGCGGGCGATGCATTGAAACGCGTCGAAGATAATCCGGCCGCACACTTCGGCGTCACTGCTCGTGGGTTTGCGCAATTGGACAGACATGAACTCCTCGGAAAAGGCCAATGGAGTTTAACGCAGCCGATTCGGAAAAGCATTGGGTGCAGCAAGGCTGGCGCGCCCGGCTAATTGACA
>JBBRHH010000474.1:0-4945 GCA_038222915.1 Tepidisphaerales bacterium | reverse complement strand
TCAGCTTCATTCCCACGCTCGGAACAATGGTGCTCGGTCTGCTCGCCGGGAATTTGATGCACAGCTCGAAGTCGACCACAAAGAAGTTTTTCACGCTCATTGTCGCCGGGCTTGTGGGTCTTGCCGTCGGAACTCTGCTCGACATCTCCGGAATCTGTCCGTCGGTCAAACGGATCTGGACACCATCATGGGTGCTGTTCAGCGGCGGCTGGGCATGTCTACTGCTTGCTGTGTTCTATGTGATTATCGACGTGGCCCGGTTCAAGGCGTGGGCGTTTCCATTGATCGTTGTCGGCATGAACTCGATCGCCATGTACTGCATGGCGGAAGCACCGTTTCGAGCGTTTGTGCAGGACAGCATTCGCACTCATATTGGCCTGCTGTCGCCATTCGTGCGCCTCGGCCGGACAATAGGGATGTCCGAAGGCTTTTATGCCAGGGCGCAGACGTACAAGCCGTTTGCGGAGCACATCACCGAACTGCTTATTTTGTGGCTGATTTGCCTTTGGATGTATCGCAGGAAGATCTTTCTGCGGATCTAAGCGATCTTTAAGATCGTTCAAGAAATCGGACCAGTGCCCCTAGTGCCACGGCCGCCACAACCATGACCACGATGATGGTCACGAACAACTGCAGCGCCTCGCGCGGCACGCGGCTCATCGCATTGCACTTGATCGATTTGTAGACGACTGCAATGCCGATGCACAGCGGCAACAGCAGCAGATACCACTGGTCCCAGAGCATGGGCGTTTGGAACAGGCGCGGCTCGAAGGTTTGCGCGATGATCGAAGTCAGTACGGTCATCGCTTCGGCTCCATGTGGCCTGCGCGATAGGCCGAATCGATGATCGCAAGCAGGTTCAGCATGCCTGCGATGGCGGTATAGAGGGTGCCGATCTCATTGGCCCGGCCATGGCTGAGCGGAATGTTAGCGTTGTGGGCGATGTAGGCGCTGGCGATGGAAATCGGCCCCGCCAGGATTTGCCCGATGAACCAGGGTTTTTGCGTAACCACATCGCGGGCGGTTTCAATGCCCGCGAGCACCGGAGCGTCGACGACGCGGACGCCGCCCACAAGGAGGCCGCCTATGAACAGTGTCAGGATGGTGATTCCGATGGTCAGGCCCCGTGCCCATTGCCTGATCAGCAGGTACCCCGCTCCAGGCACTACCCAGGATGCCAGCGCGACAATGGGCGGCGGAATGGTGATTTCTGGGCGGCTGGCCATGGGCGAAATAATTTAGCGTGGGTGGAAGGGGAAAGCGAGGCGGCAACTTCTGTCGATAAAGGGTAGAGCGTCGGATGCCGCAGCAGGTCCGATAACTGCCGACGACCCACGTCAATCGTCAGGATTGGTTGGAAAGAAGGAAGAAAGTTGGAGCTGGAGAAGCGTACATCACCCCGGATCCACGGGCTGGACGGCCTTCGCGCGCTGGCGATCATCGGCGTGCTGCTTGGACACGTAATCACCAGTCCGGGGTTCCCGAACTACGATCGGCTGCGCGCGATTCTCCTGAACGGTGGGGTCGGTGTTAAATGTTTCTTTGTGCTTTCGGGCTACCTGATTACCTGTCTACTCCTGGAAGAAGAGGCGGAGAATGGCCGGATCAGTCTTCGGGGTTTTTACGTCCGCCGGGCGTTTCGCATCCTGACGCCGGCCTATGCCTACCTGGGCGTCCTCTCGCTACTGACTTTGTTCCACATCATGCACGTGCCTCGCAGCGGCGTGGCTGCCGCGGCCTTTTTTGTCGCGAATTATTTCGATGCGTCGCAAAGCACGGCGCATTTCTGGTCGCTTGCGGTTGAGGAACAGTTTTATCTTCTATGGCCGCTGATAGTCGTCCTCCTTCGGCCACGCGTCCGGCTTCCCGTTTCGGCGGCTTTGCTGCTTCTGTGCACGCTTTGGGAAAGCCTGCGATTTCAGGCATTGCCCGATGTTCATCTGCCGGCATTTGACCTTCATTGCGACACGCTTTTGGCGGGCTGCTGCCTGGCGCTGGCGCGCAATAAAAGACAGTTGCTGCCGATATTCCGAACTCGCGTCTTTCAACACTCGATGACGCCGTGGATGGCCTTCGCGCTGGTCGGCCTGTGCCGCTCGCGCTACTTCGTTGACTACGACACGCCAGTCAGCGCGTGGGGCGATGCGCTCACCGCCATCGCGTTTGCGGTTCTGATCAATTTTGTAATTGAGGGCCATCGGACGCCTTTAGACCGTTTCCTGAATGCCACGCCGGTTATGTGGCTTGGGAGGCTGTCGTTCAGCCTGTACCTCTGGCAGCAGGTGTTCTGCTGGAGCCGGCCACGGGACACGATTACCGGGATCTTTCCGCTCAACGTCGTTCTCTCCATGTTGGCGGCGATGGCCAGCTATTATCTAGTTGAACTACCGGCCTTGCGGCTTCGCGACCGATTGAGGCCAAAAACGCGTAAAAGCAGTCCGATGGGGGGCATATCCGTCGATCCACAGGGCACCAAGCCCGTCGGTTTGATCCCGCCGATGACCGCGGCCATGCGCTGATGGCCGGAACGAGCGGATGTCTCTTGCCCTGTTTCGACCGCCCGGCTATTATTCTCCCCCTTCCTCCCGGCGGGAGGATTCGTTTTTGATTGGAAGAGGTAACGTTATGTCCCTGGATCGCAGCCTGAGAAGCGCCAACGCCCTTGTGCGTCATCGCAATGTTTTGACGCGCGCCGAGCGCCTCGACAAGCTTAAAGAAGAAGAAAAGTGGAACGACCAGAAGCCGGTGTTCGGGCTTCCGAAGGTTGGTCATCGCAAGATGGCCGTCGGTGGCAAGGCCACGAAGGACGAAGCAGCAGCAGACGGTGCAACAGCAGTGGCGGGTGCTCCTGCCGCCGCCGGCAAAGGTGCTCCCGCGGGCAAGGGTGCTCCCGCCGCGAAGGGCGCTGCCCCGGCCGCAAAGGGTGCCGCCCCCGCGAAGGGCGCAGCGCCAGCGAAAGGTGCCCCGGCTGCGAAAGCCGCCGCACCGGCCGCCAAAGGCAAGAAGTAAGACTGTTGACAGTCCAATCATGAAGCACGCAGGCACGAAGGGCTCTCACCTTCGTGCCGCTTCACGTACCGCCGGCGCGTGTTTTTATTCGTTCGTTATTCACCTATGCGACCCCTCAATCAATTTCTTTCCCAACGCTCGCAGGGCGTGGACGCTTCAGGCATCCGCAAGGTCTTCGACCTCGCGGCAAAAATGAAGGACCCGATCAACCTGTCGATCGGCCTGCCTGATTTCGACGTGCCGCAGGTCGCCAAGCAGGCTGCGATTGAGGCGATTAACGCCGGGCATAACCGCTACACGCAGACCCAGGGCATTGCGCCTCTGCGCGAGCGGCTTCGAAAGGATTTATCGGCGGAGTTGGGTCGCGACCCTGGCGAAGTGCTCATCACCAGCGGCGTCAGCGGAGGCCTGTTTCTTGCCATTCTCTCCTGTATCGATCCGGGGGACGAAGCGGTCTTCCTCGATCCGTATTTTGTGATGTACAAGCACCTGCTTACGCTCGCCGGAGGCAAAGCCGCGATCGTCGACAGCTATCCGGATTTTCGATTCCATGCGGATCGCGTCGAACAGGCCATCACGCTGCGCACGAAGATGCTTATTCTCAATTCGCCGAGCAATCCCACCGGCGTGGTGATGACCGCGGCCGAGGTGCAGTCGGCGGTTGATCTGGCGAAGAAGCACGATCTCCTGATCCTGAGTGACGAGATTTACGAACCGTTTTTGTACCAGGGCGCGGCCATGCAGGGAGGACTGCCCAGCCCGGCGAGGCTTTACGATCGGACGATCGTCCTGCGGGGCTTTTCGAAAAGCCATGCGATGACCGGTTGGCGTCTGGGTTATGCCGCGGGGCCCGAACCGATCATTTCGCAGATGACCAAGCTTCAGCAGTACACGTTTGTGTGCGCGCCGTCGCCGCTGCAGTACGCGGCGCTGGCGGCGCTGGACGTGCCGATGAACGATGCCGTCGCGGCCTATGGCAGAAAGCGCGACATTGTGTACGAGCGGCTGTCCCAAAAATTTGAAGTAGTGAAACCGGACGGGGCGTTCTACATCTTCCCCAAGGCCCCGGTTGGTCATACCGCGAGCGAGTTTGTGACGAGGGCCATCGAAAATAACGTGTTGATCATCCCCGGAAATGTCTTCAGTGAGCAGGATACGCACTTTCGTATCAGCTATGCGACGACCGACGAGAAGCTTGCGCAGGGCTGCGAAATTCTATGTTCGTTGGCTGAGTGAATTTCCCGGGTCTGCCCAACACACGTGCCAATGATCGGCTACTGCGACGCTTTCGATTGCGTTGTAATCAGTTGACTGGCTTTGCGCCGTCGCCATAGCCAGATGGCCAGCGTGAAAGCAATCAGTACGGGAGCACAAGGCCGGCACACGCGGCGCGATTTCAACAATGGTCTGATGAGCTTCCCTTCATACGTCTCGCCGTAGCGCGCCCAGATGCCGTCAAGAAAGTCACTCACCTGTTTGGTTCGCCAAAGCTCGTAATTGCTGGTTTTGACCTGCGCGTCCAATTCGGACAGCACCGTCTCCTCCTGTTGCACGGTAAGATTATTGAACACCGAGGGGAATTTGTTCTGATCCATCACGGCGTGAATGTTCGGCTTGAGCAGGAAAGTGACCGGCTTACGGATCGCAAAGGGCACACTGGGATTGACGTCGGCGATTAATTTTCGAACGCTCGCCAGCGCCCCGGCGTCAGTCACCGGCGGCGGATCGATCTTGAACGACAGAAGAAAGTCTCGCAGGTCCTTGTCGCTCAGCTCGGTGTTACGCTGCGCGAGTTCGTGCAGCATTCCGGTAACGTCGTCCACTCCCTGTTCCGCGGATAGATAAAGATAGGCGGACAGCGGCCCGTGCGCAAAATGCTGGTAATGGGTCGCCGAGGTGGGACTCACCTTTAGATCGTCAGGCATGAACGGCAGGG
>JBBRHH010000473.1:0-4952 GCA_038222915.1 Tepidisphaerales bacterium | reverse complement strand
ACTTCGCTCCTGCGTGCCTACGCGCCTTCGTGCCTCCCCTCTCCCCTCCCCAACTCTGCAATCCGCACTCTAAAATCTGCCTTCCGCGGCGCGGTCGGTTGGTGGTCGGTTAGTAGTCGTTTACTGGTCGGTCACAGGTCGGTTGGTGGTCGGTTAGTGGTCGGTTTGAAACGACCATCCGCCACCCCCGCCCCACCCCAACCATCGTCCAAACCAGCACTTGCGAAAAGCAACCCCCGCCAAACCGACGCGCAACTCGATTCGGCGCATTTGCGCGCACTTCCAACGTCGGTTCTGCCGCGTCAATTTGACCCCGCTCCCAACCTCGCTACCTTTACTTTCCTTACTGAAAACGAATCTCTGACTAACCGAAGGATACGCATGCGCTGGAGCCAGACTCTTATTCCGACCCAGAAGGAAACGCCGGCCGATGCTCAGATCATCAGCCATCAGTTGATGATTCGGGCCGGGTTGATCCGGCAGTTGACGGCCGGGGCTTATGACTTTCTTCCGCTGGGTTGGCGATCGCTGCACAAGGCGATCAAGATCGTGCGGGAGGAGATGGATGCGAGCGGGGCGGCGGAGATTTTTCTGCCTGCGCTGCAGCCTTTTGAGCTATGGCAGAAGACGGGGCGGGATATTGGGTATGGGGAGAATCTGATGAAGTTGAAGGACCGGCATGGCCGGGTGAGTGTGCTGGGGCCGACGCATGAAGAGGTGGTGACGGAACTGATCTCGGCTTACATCAATTCTTACAAGCAGCTTCCGCTCAATTTGTATCAGATCCAGACGAAGTTTCGGGATGAATTTCGGCCGCGGTTTGGGCTTTTGCGGGTGCGCGAATTTACGATGAAGGATGCTTACAGCTTTCATGCGAATGGGCCGAGTCTGGATGAGACGTATGATGTGATGTATCGCACGTATGAGAAGATTTTTACGCGGTGCGGGATTCCGTTTGTGGTGGTGGAGGCCGAGGCGGGGCCGATCGGGGGGAATGCTTCGCATGAGTTTATGACGCCGTGCAGCGCGGGGGAGGACACGATTGTTACGAGTGACAAGAACAATTATGCGGCGAATGTGGAGAAGGCGGAGACGGGGGCGCGGGCGCATAATCTGGAGGGCCCGCCGAGCGGGGATCTGGAGCGGGTGCATACGCCGAATTTGCCGGGGATTGAAGATGTCGGCAAGTTCATGAAGGTCAAGCCGAAGAACATGCTCAAGACGCTGGTGTTTCAGGCGGGAGGCAAGGGTGGGCCGGCGTGGGTGGTGGCGGTGGTGCGCGGGGACCATGATGTGAATGAGGCGAAGCTGTCGAAGACGGCGCGGGAGAAATTTGGGGTGGAATCAATCGCGCTTGTGGACAATGAGGATGTGCGGCGGGCGTGGACGATTGGGTTTGTGGGACCGGACGCGGCTTGCAAAAATGATGCGGCCGTTTTGCTGATTGATTTTGATGCGGCGCAGGGCGGATTCTGGGCATCGGGCGGGAATGAAGTGGATCATCACGTGAAGTACTTCAACTGGCGGCGCGAGTGCGGGGCGGCGCTGGATGATGTGAAGAAGGTGGCGGTGGCGGATATTCGCAATGCGATCGAAGGCGATCCGTCGCCGAAGAATGATGGGGGAAAACTGCGGACTTCGAAGGGGATTGAGATTGGGCATGTATTCAAGCTGGGGACGAAATATTCGGATGCGCTCGGGGCGAATTTTCTGGACGACAAGGGGGCGCAGAACCCGATCATCATGGGGTGTTATGGGATTGGCGTGGGGCGGATTTTGATCAGTGCGATTGAGGCGTTTCACGACGACAAGGGGATTATCTGGCCGGTGCCGATTGCGCCGTATTCGGTGGTGATTACGCCGATCAAGTATGACGGGGAGGTGAAGGCGGCGGCGGACAAGCTGCATGATGAGTTGAACGCGGCGGGGATTGATACGCTGCTGGACGACCGGGATGCGCGGCCGGGCTTTAAGTTTGCGGATGCGGATTTGATTGGGATTCCGGTGCGGCTGACGGTGGGCGATCGTGGATTGAAGGAGGGGAAGATTGAGTTGAAGAGGAGGAAGGCGGCCGAGCCGGAGATGGTGGCGGCGGGGGATGTGATGGGGGCGGTGCGGGAGGCGCTTGCGCAGGGATAGGCGGCTATGGCAGCATGCGGGCGACTTCGATGGATTGGCCGGGCATGGCGAGGGGTGTGATGGTGTCGCCGATTTTGAAGGTGACTACGGAGGCGTAGCGCCAGCCGAAGCGATGGGCGCTGTCGCGGACGGGATCGCGATGGACTTCGACCTGGGTGGCGTTGAGGTTTACGAGCCAGTAGTCGGGGACGGCGTGGGCGGCGTAGAGGCTTGATTTGGTTCGTCGATCGTAGGAAACGGTGGTGTCGCTGACCTCCACAAACAACAGCGGATGAATTGGAGGTTCATCCTCTTTGGGCGGAGGGCCGGACATTACGGCAAAATCGGGTTCAGGCGCGGACCAATTGTCGAGTTGTACAGTCGCCTGAAGCTTGAGCCAAAGAGGATCGGGAAACAGAGCCACCAACAGACGATTGATCTTACTGACAGCGTAGGCATGTGGATCCTTCTGAGCCGCCATGTCGATAATCTCCCCGTCAATCAATTCTGTATGTGGATTCTTCAGCACGCTGCTCTCAGAAAGCTGCATGTATTCTTCGAAGGTGAATCGATGAGTTGTCGGCTCAAGGAGCGTCATGACCTTATTCTACCTCTCAAAAGGCGAGATATCACGCGAGAATTGCCTTGACGAGTTTTCCGGAGACGTCGGTCAGGCGGTAGTCTCGGCCGCTGTAGCGGTAGGTTAGTTGTTCGTGGTTGATGCCCATGAGGTGGAGGATGGTGGCGTGGAGGTCGTGGACGTGGACTTTGTCCTGGACGGCGTGCCAGCCGAATTCGTCGGTGGCTCCGTGGACGAGGCCGCCTTTGATGCCGCCGCCGGCCATCCACATGGTGAAGCCGAAGGGGTGATGTTCGCGGCCGTCGTTGCTTTCGGCGGTTGGGGTTCGGCCGAACTCGCCGCCCCAGATGACGAGGGTGTCATTGAGGAGGCCTCGGGCTTTGAGGTCTTTGAGTAGGCCGGCGATGGGTTTGTCGGTGGCGAGGCAGTTGTTGGGGAGCTCGGTTTTGAGGCCGCCGTGCTGGTCCCAGAGCTGGCAGCTTGAGCGTTTGGAGGTTTGGGTGTGGTAGACCTGGACCATGCGCACGTCGCGTTCGGCGAGGCGGCGGGCCATGAGGCACTGGCGGCCGAAGGTGTCGGTGGCTTCTTCGCCGATGCCGTAGAGTTTTTTGGTTTCGGGGGATTCGCTTTCGACGTCGAAGGCGACGGGGGCTTCGGCCTGCATGCGGAAGGCGAGCTCGAAGGATTCGATGCGGGCGCTGAGGCGGCTGTCTTCTTCGCGGCCTTCGCCGTACATCGCGTTGAGCTTTTGTAGCGCATCCAACTGATCGCGCTGGGCGTCCTTGCCGAAGCGGGCGTTTTTCAGATTGGGGATGGGGTCTTTGAGATTGGAGACCAGCGTGCCTTGGTAGGCCGCCGGGAGGAAGCTGGAACTCCAGAGAGGTGCGCCTTGGGCGGGCTGGGCTGGGCTGATGACTACGAAGCCGGGAAGATTCTGATTTTCGGTGCCGAGGCCATAGAGGAGCCAGGAACCCAGGGAGGGGCGGGAGAAGGCTTGTTCTCCCGTGTTCATCTGGAGGCATGCGCCGTTGTGGTTGATGTTGTCGGCGACCATGGAGCGGACGACGCAGATGTCGTCGACACAGCCGGCGATGTTGGGGAGGAGCTCGCTGACTTCGGTGCCGCATTGGCCGTGCTTTTTGAACTTCCAGGGGGACTGGAGGAGGTTGCCGGTTTTGGTGCGGACGAGCTTGGGCATCTCGAAGGGGAGGGGTTTGCCGTTGTCCTGGGCGAGCCGGGGTTTGGGATCGAAGAGGTCGACGTGGGAGGGGCCGCCGGACATGAAGAGGAAGATGACGCGCTTGGCGCGGGCGGGATAGGGCGGGGCTTTGGCGGCGAGTGGGTTGGAGGATGGGGTGTTGGCGAGGACGTCCTGTGCGAGTAGGCCGGAGAGGCCGAGCATGCCGAAGCCGCTGGCGAAGGTTTTGAGCATCTGGCGGCGGCTCTGGCGTGGATTGAATGGGTTGTGCGTCATGGGGCGGCCTTATTAATCGATGTAGATGAACTCGTTGGCACAGAGGAGGACCTGGCAATATTTTTCCCAGGCGGCTTCGATGGCTTCGGCGCCGCCGCTGTGGTTGAGGGCGGCGAAGCCCACTTGGGTTTCGCGGTCTTTGGGGAGGCGGGCGAAGAGTTTTTGATAGAGCCACTGGATGCGGCGGGCGTCGCGGTCTTTGGCATCGCCGTCGGCGGCCTGCTTCATGGCGAGACGCGCGAGAGCGGCGGCCTGTTCGTTGACGAAAACATTGTTGAGGAGGAAGAGGGCCTGGGGGGCGACGGTGGAGTCGATGCGCTTTTCGACGATGCCGGTGGGATCGGCGGCGTCGAAGAGGATGCGGTAGTTGCTGCGGTCGGAGCGGATGGTCATGAGGTAGAGAGTGCGACGGGTGGAGGTGAGGTCTTTGACGGCGGGGCCGTGCAGGGCGGGGTCGAGGCGGTCGGTGACGGCGAGGAGGCTGTCGCGGAGGGGTTCGGCCTCGAGGCGGTGGCGGGACATGTGGCCTAGCAGGAGATTTTCGGGATCGGATTTGAGCGTTTCGGCGTCGGCCTGGCTGGATTGCTGGTAGACGGCCGAGAGCATGATCTGGCGGTGCATGGCTTTGATCGACCAGCCGGATTTGATGAATTGTTTCGCGAGGTAGTCGAGAAGTTCGGGGTGCGTGGGTGGGGTGCCGAGCTTGCCGTAATTGTTGGGGGTGCGGACGATGCCTTCGCCGAAATGGTGCTGCCAGATTCGGTTGGCCATGACGCGGGC
>JBBRHH010000472.1:0-4954 GCA_038222915.1 Tepidisphaerales bacterium | reverse complement strand
CAGCAGAAACTGGACTACACGAGTCCGTCACTGGCCGTTCATGGCAAGGTCGAGGATCTTACGCAAAAGACTGTGGGCAACTCGAGCGGAATTCCACCGATTTTTACGAGCGATCGGAACGTCAAGGAAGCTTTCGCCAAGATTGATCCGAAGATCATCCTGGAGCGGGTGGCTGCACTCCCAATCACCACATGGAACTACGAGAACCAGGATCGCACCATCCGGCACCTGGGGCCAATGGCTCAGGACTTCGCTGAAGCCTTCGCTGTGGGCGAAGACGACCGGCATATCAACATGATCGATGCCAGTGGCGTAGCACTCGCTGCGATTCAAGGGCTCTATCAACTGGTCCAGCAACAATCACAACAAATTGAAGAGCTGAAAGCTCAGCTGGAGATGTTCCAGGTTTGCCCTGCTCTGAGCTAGAGCAGTTGGGGGGCTAAGTGACCAAGACGATGCACACATTGCCGTGCTGTGGCTGACGGTCTTGCCATCGATTGAGTGATCTTTGTGCCGCACTCTGGGCAAAAGTCGGTGATTTCGGCGGCCTGTGGGTTCTCAAGCGGATTGCTGCACCGACAACAAAAGCGGCCTCCAATTAATTAAGTTGAGGGCTGTAAAGCATCCTGCAATTCAAGTTCCTGTGAGTCCAACTTCTCATCGAACGTGTTGGACGCGACAAGACGCAGTTGTTGCGGCGCTGCTTGATCACTTGCGATACGAAGCGAATCCAACGGCGTCGGCGCTGGCGGCGGCCGAAAAGCGGATTCTGGCGGGCGGTGAAGATCGCCGGGCGCACCTGTTGGACTACGCGACGGGGCGCGAGCTCATTTCGTTTGGCGGACATTCACTGGCGATCCGGGGCGTGACACTTTCGCCCGATGGAAAACACGCGGCCACGACATGTATCGATCGCATCGTGCGGATTTTTCGAATCCCCTGACGTCGGCGGAAAGTGCGTTGGGCGTTTGTCGCTGGAGTGTTAGCGTTTTCGTTCCGATAAGTCTAGACGTTGACTACAAGTACTGGTCCCATCCTGACAGTCGTTACGCCCACATATAACTCTAGTGTGAAACTTAGGCGGACGTTGGAGTCGATCGCGATGCAGGGGGTTCGGGAGATTGAGCATGTTGTTGTGGATGGGGGGTCGGCGGATGGGACGATTCGGATGGTGGAGGAATATGGGGGTAAGGTTTCGTATGACGTGCGGCTGATCGGTGGGCCGGATCTTGGGGTTTATGATGCGATGAACAAGGGGGTGCGGGAGACGCGGGGGAGGTATTTGTATTTTCTTGGGGCTGGGGACGTGGTGTTGCGCGGGGCGTTTGGGGCGGTGATTGGGGAGCTTCCTTTGGATGATTGTGCAATTGTTTATGGGGATGCGATTCTGGAGGGGCGGCGGTATGACGGGGTGTTTGATGCGCGGAAATTGCGGTCGAAGAACATTTGTCATCAGGCGGTGTTTTATGGCCGGGATGTCTTTGGGCGGGTGGGGGAGTTTGATTTAAGTTATCCACGATTTTCGGACTGGGAATTTAATATGCGGTGTTTTGGGGATGCGGGGATTTTGAAGAAGTATGTGCCGGTGGTGGTGGCGGAGTTTGAGGCGGGTGGGATCAGCTCGACGGGGGATGCGGCCTTTTACCGGGATCGGGCGGCACTGGTGCGGCAGCATCTGGGGCTTTGGCCGTATGACTTGGGGTGGTTGTCGAGGCGGGTTGTGGGGATGGTTGGCGCGGGTTGGAAGAAGATCAGGCGGCGGTAGGTCGGGAGGGACGACGGCGGGCCAGTGAGCCGATGGCGGCGAGGCCGAGGAGGGAGAGGGTTGCCGGTTCGGGGACGGCGACCAGGGGTTGGAATTCCAGATCGTAGGAGTGGGTGTCGTCGTCGGTGGCGAGGCCGGATGGGACGCTGCTGAAGCTGTAGGCTGGGGTTGCGGGCCGGCCGTCGATTGAGACCAGCGCTACTTTGCTTGCGTAGACGTCGGCGGGGAGAAAAGGCAATAAGTTTGGGGCTGTGGTCTGGAAATAGTCATGGATCAGGGGGAACAAGTAACCATCGGTGTCGGCGAGGCCGACTGATAACAGATTGGTGTCGGTATCTTCGTGGACGTAGGAGATGCTTGGTCCGCTGAGATGCTGGAAGCCGGCGCCGTTGGCGATGGGATTGTTCACGAAGGTTGTGAACAGGTTGGCATCCAAGGCGGCGATTTGAGGAGCGGTGTAGCCGGCCGAATTGAGGGCGGCGTCAAAGTTGTAGAAGGTGATGAAGTCGTGGAACCATTGGTTGGCGAGGTTGGATTGGCCGTAGGCGGTGCTGTAAGTGTTGGTGTTGGTGGTGAACCAGTCGGTTCCGTTGAGGCTGCTGACGCTGATGCCGTGGCCGCCGATCGTGCCTGCGAGAGCGATGTGGTCGGAGTTTTGGAAAGTGGCGAGGTCGGTGGTGTTGCTGTTGGTGAAAAGGCGGATGTTGCCGCCGGGGGCGCTTTGCGTTTTGGCGCCGGACAGGACGCTGGCGACGGTCACGGTGTCGTCGTGATTGAGGGTGTTGCCCACCTGCTTATAGAGAAAGTAATCGGAGCCGACGGTTGCGGTTCCGCCACCCGCTGCGCTGGTGGTTACGGAGACGGTGTTGTCGGTGATGGAGACTTCCGCTGCGTGCGCCGACGCCGCGATTATCAGCGCGCCCAAGGCGCACCAGCTATAGAACCGGCCGACCATTTCTCGCTCCTGCCTCAATTACGAATAGTCCAAATTCCCGCGATTCAACATATCATCGGAAAGTCGGAAAGCAAGAAATTTGGGACGGGGGATATCAATGGTTGAGTCCGCCCGCATTTCGTGTTATCGGACTGGTGCGCGGCACCGGACGTGGTTCATGGCGCGCTGGAGCGGGTGGTTGCGGGGATTGTGGTGGGTGCGATGACGGGCCGGGTGGTAGCTGGGGTTGGCGGGAAGAGAGAGGTGGGGACGTCGGGAATGAGGGAGGACGGGAAGGTGGACGCGGGGCGGGTGGCGGCGGCGGCGATGATGACGCGGTGCTGGAGGGTGGGGAGTTCTTCGATCTGTTTTTTGGCTGAGTCGCGGAGGACGGTGAGGGCTGCGCCGTCGCTGGCGACGGCTTCGAGGTGCTGGCGGGCGTTGGCCCAGTGGTTGTTGGAATCGGCGGGGGCGGTGGCGGGATTTTTGGCGGCCTGGATTTCGGCGAAGCCGCGGTCTTCCTCGATGGTGGCGAGGCCGAAATGGGCGCTGACGGTTTCGAGAGGAAGTTCCTTGTAGCCTTCGAGGACTTTGTTGTAGGCGATTTCGGCGTCCTTGAGCGCCTGGTCTTTGTCGACGGCGTCGGTGCCGGGGGGATACTGGGCGAGGGCCAAGTAATAGTCGGCGAGGGCGAGGTAGCCGCGGGCTTTGAGCTGGGGGGTCGGGCCGTCTTCGATGACTTTCAGGGCGAGGTCTTTGGCGGATTTGGCTTCGTCGGTGCTGAGGCCGGGACGGCCGTTGAAGGCGGAGATCTGGCCCTTCATTTTGTCGATGGTGGTGCGCGCGTCGGCGAGGTTCTGTTCGACGATGGCGGCGGTGGCCTGGACGGAATTCTGGTAACGGTGGTAGAGGACATAAGCGGCGACAAGGACGAGGACGGCAAGGATAATGCGGGAGGCATTTTCCTTGAGCCATTCTGGGCCGCGAATCATCCAATGGGCGAGGGTATTTTGCTGCAATTCATGACGCCGCTCTGATTTCATAAGGTCGGGGAGTGTAGGGGGGGAGGGGGTGATTTGCAATTTGCGGCACGTGCCCGGGCAGTTGGAGGGGGCGCTTTTTGGGTGTGAGAAATGCGCACAATCGTGTTGGATGTCGGGTGCTTGAGACTGGAAACTGGAGACTGGAAACTTGAAATATGACGCTGTTTTGTGTGCCCAATTGAGTTGGATGTCGGTTTGGTGGAGGCGGTTTTTCGCAAGTGCTGGTTTGGTCGATGATTGGGATGAGGCGGGGGTGGCGGAGGGTGGTTTCAAACCGACCACTAACCGACCACCAACCGACCTGTAACCGACCACTAACCGACCATCAAACGACCTGTGACCGACCACCAAACGACTACTAACCGACCACCAACCGACGTGGGGGGAGAATGCTGATTTCAGAGTGCTGAAGGCAGAGATGGGGACTCGAGACATGGAACTTGAGCCTGGAAACCGGAGGGAAGACAGCGACGAAGCGACGGAGCGACGTAGCGACGAAGGGAGGGGAGAATGACCAAGGAACAACGGTCGCCATTGGGGCCAACAAAGGGCCAAGTCCCAAGGTCGAACTGGATGGGCCGTTTGGTGGCTTGGTGCACCATCGGCTTTTTGGGCTCGCGTCGTCGGGATTGGCCGATGATGGATGCGCGGATTTTGGCTGGGCATGGGGGACCCCTTGCTGATGTTTTGCCGGCAACCCTGTTGGCGGCGGCGGGAGCGGCCGGTTTGGGTCGCTTCCGATGTTGGGATTGTAGGTCGTTTGTTAGGGTTTTGTCAATGGGGAAGTTGTTGGAATTTGGGAGTTTCTGGGTGGGGAGTTTGACCGCGGATTTCGTTGATGGGTGCGCATGGGGTTTGGGTGGCCGATTAGTCTCACACGGGGGCGCTACGACGCGAGGCTGATTGATGGCGTGGAATCGTTTGGGGGGATTGAAGACACGAGAGTTCTTGGGGGGTTTTTTGAAGGCTGGTGGTCGGCGGATTTGTTGACGCTGGTGAGGGGCGATTGTCGAGGGGAAGATGATGCTGGCCGGGGCGGTGCGAGTTGAGCGGGGGGTAGAGGGGAATGGGGGGGGCGCAAGGTTGCGGTAAAATGCGTTAGCTGGTTGATCGACAATCTGGCCGAAAACAGCGGAATTCACGCTTCGAGAGCGGGGCTGGCCGGCCGGCCGAAGAAGCTTCCTGTGAGGGGGGATGTTGATTTATTATGAA
>JBBRHH010000471.1:0-4960 GCA_038222915.1 Tepidisphaerales bacterium | reverse complement strand
GCCGCGATTGGTATCCAAAGTGGACAAGGTGGCCGAACTGGCTGCTGTGCGAGGTTGCGATTGGGGCGTGCGATTTGGCGGAGGTGTTGGGGAGCGCGGTTGCCATCCATCTGTTATTTCCGCGCATCGGACTGTTGCCGGCCGTTTTGATTACCGCGTTCGATGTACTTCTGCTGCTGGCGTTGCAGGGGATGGGGATGCGGATGATCGAAGCAATCGTTTCGGTGTTCGTCGCGACCATTGGCGTTTGTTATGCGATCGAGATTTTCGTTTTGCCGCAGACGCAGCCGTCGTTTGGCGAGATGGGGAAGGCGTTGATCACGCCGACATTGGGAAAGAATGGAATGCTTGTGGTGGCGATCGGCATGATCGGCGCGACGGTGATGCCGCACAATCTCTTCCTGCACTCGGCACTCGTCCAATCACGGAAGCTGCAGCGCGATGAACCATCGATCCGCAAGGCAATCTGGTTTAACACGATTGATTCGAGTGTTGCGCTGACGATCGCGTTTCTGGTGAATGCGGCGATTCTGGTGCTGGCGGCGCTGGTGTTTTATGGGAAGGATCATGTGACCGTTGCCGGCGGCAAGGTGGTCACTTTCACCCCGGACAGCGACTGGATTCAGATTGCCCATCTCACCCTGGCCCCCCTGCTGGGAACAGTGGCGGCGAGCACTTTGTTTGCGGTGGCGCTGCCGGCGAGCGGCCAGAGTTCGACGATCACCGGAACGCTGGCGGGGCAGGTGGTGATGGAAGGATTCATGCATTGGCGCATCAGGCCGTGGGTGCGACGGATGATTACGCGGCTGCTGGCGGTGATCCCGGCGATTTTGGTGATTGGGCTGCGCGGGGAAGGGAGCGTCACGGATCTGATCAACTTAAGCCAGGTCGTGCTGGCACTTCAGCTGCCGTTTGCCATGTTTCCACTGCTGCATTTTACGAGCTCGCGGAAACGGATGGGAAAGTGGAAGAATGGGTGGATTCTGTTGACGGCCGGCTGGGTGAGCGCGGTGCTGATTACGGTGATGGACGTTGTTGGCCTGCCCGATTCGTTGCAGAAGGCGTGGCACATCATCATGCATGGTTGAGTTCGCGTAATGCCACGAGGCAAGAGGCACATTATGTATAGCTCGATCCTGGTGACGCTCGATACGACGGCCACCGACCGCGCGATCATCGAACATGTGAAGCCGCTGGCCAAGATAATGCACAGCCGGATTCTGCTGCTGCACGTGGCGGATGGGTGGGCGGCGCGCACGTTTGGGCCCGATGCGGTCAGCCGCGAGGTTGACGAGGACAAGGCGTATCTGGAGGCGGTGAGCCAGGAGTTTAGGGCCGAAGGTCTGGAGGTGGAGGCGGAGCTGGCATTTGGCGAGCCGGTGCGGGAGATCGTGCGGTGCATTCAGCGACGCGGTTGTGATCTGGTTGCGATGAGCACGCATGGTCATCGGTTTTTGGGAGATCTGTTTCTGGGGACGACCGCGGCGCGCGTGCAGCATCGGATTGATGTGCCGGTGCTGCTGTTGCGCGCCAAGTAGAACCCCCCTTCCCACGCGGGCTGATTTAGATTCAAGTGCACCGGATGCAGGCAGATTATCTTTCTTCGCAATTTGCGTCCGCCCTCGCGTACGAACCTTATCTGCAAACCGGGACAGACGAACAGCGACGGCGCTGGGCACAGGTATACGAAACAGCGCGGTTGACGGATGCGCAGAAGCAACTCGTGGGTTCATTCACACGAGAGATGAAGGTGCTGATCGTCAGCGGGATCTGGTGCGGCGACTGCGTGCAGCAGTGCCCCCTGCTGGTGAAAATTGGCGAGGCGAATCCAGCGCACATTGATCTGCGCCTGGTGGACCGCGATGTGCATCGGGATTTGAGTCAACGACTGCGGATCAATGGCGGCGATCGGGTGCCGGTGATCTTGTTTTTGTCGGAAGATTTTGAGCTCTGTTCCATCGCTGGCGATCGAACGTTGCATCGCTATCGCGCCATCGCGCGCAAGCAATTGGGAGCGTCATGTCCAATTGCGATCGCGCCGCCGGATGCGGATGAGGTGGCCGCCACCCTGCAGGATTGGCTGGATGAGTTTGAACGAATCCATCTGATGCTGCGGATTTCACCGCGATTGCGGATGCTGCACGGGGATTGATCAGGCTGAAGCCGGCGCTGGTTTGCGTGTTTCCTTCGCGGCGATGGTGCGGGTTGTCTGGATGAGGCCGTCAAGGGTGGTGCGGGCGCGGCCTGAATCTATTGCGTCGGCGGCAATTGTCAGTCCATCGGCCAGATCGGCGGCTTTGTCTGCAAGCACCAGTGCCGCGGCGGCGTTCAGGAGGCTGATGTCGCGCAAGGGGCCCGTTACTCCCCATAGCACGTTTTGCAATGCGTCGGCCGCCTGTGCGACGCTGTCGACCTGGAGGTCGGAGAGGCGTGCGTAGGGCAGGCCGAGTGTTTGCGGGTCGAGATGCCAGGTGTGGACCTGGCCGTCCTTGAGTTCGCTGATTCGGGTTGGCCCGAGGGTGGAGAGTTCGTCGAGGCCGTCGTCGGCGTGGACAACCCAGGCGCGGTCGCTGCCCAGTTCGCGGAGGACAGTCGCGAGGCGGTCGGTGAGCTCGGGGGCAAAGACGCCAAGGAGCTGGTGGCGTGCGCGGGCGGGGTTGGTCAGCGGGCCGAGGAGATTGAAGATGGTCGGAATGCCCAGGGAGGTGCGGGAAGCGCCAACGAACTGCATGGCCGGGTTGTGGTAGCGGGCGAATGCGAAGCAAATGTTGTTTTTGACGAGGCAGTCGTGGAGCTGGTCGGGGGAGAGTTCGAGATGGAGGCCAAGGTGCTCGAGGACGTCGGCGGAGCCGGATTTGGAGGAGGCGGAACGATTGCCATGTTTGACGACGCGAACGCCGGCGGCGGCCACGATGAGAGCGGCGGCGGTGGAGATGTTGAAAGTGCCGCGGACGTCGCCGCCGGTGCCGCAGGTATCGAGGATGAGTTCGGATTTGTTATTGGTATCGAAGGGTATCGGAATTGCCTTTTCCCGCATGATCGTCGCGGCGCCAACGAGCTCTTCGACGGTTGTGCCTTTGGCAGCAAGGCCGACGAGGAGGCCGCCGATTTGGGCTTCGGTGGCTTCGCCGGAGAGAATATGGGCGAAGGCTTCGCGGGATTCGGCGCGGGTGAGATCTTCGCGGCGGCAGAGTTTGAGGAGGATGTCGCGGAGGGGAGCGGTCATGGGCTGAATTTTCAGCGCGATGGCCGGGAATGCAAGCAAATCTCGATCGATCAGTGAATGAAGCGCATGTCGTTGAAGTTGGGGACGATGCCCGGCATGTTTTCAGAGAAGGGGCGGAAGCCGGCTGGCCAGTAGACGAAGAATGCTTTGCCGATCATGAATCGGCCGGGCACGCGATGGGAGGCGGCGTAGAGACCTTCGTCGGTGAGCAGGTCGACATCGTCATCCCAGAAGCGAGCATCGGCGCTCAGGATGGAGTTGTCGCCGAGCACGAAATATTCGTCGTCGGAGATGTAGGCGGGGTGGGATGCGTCGGCCTCGATCTTGTCCCCTTTGTGGTGGAGATAGATGCCGCCGGATTCGGGGCTGGCGGCGTATTTTTGTTGTTGATAGTCCTGCCCGGGTGTGTAGTAGACATCGCGCCAGAGGCTGACGTGCGAAACGCTGCCGGCCTGCTGATCAGCACTGATGGAAACCGTGGGCGGCGGAAAGATTGTTTTGGTGGAAAGGTAGTCGCCGCCCTGGCCGCGGAGATCGTGCAGCTTGCGGATTTCTTCGACGTTTGGCTGGTAATCAACGTCGGTGGTGGCAATGACATCGTCATCGTTGATGCGAACAGTAACGCGGTAGTCGACGTTGATCAGGTCTACTTTCATCGCACGGTTTGCACCGGCCTTGAGCTTCTGCTGGCCGACAAGCTTGCGATCGGACCAGCCGGGAGCCTGGTGCCATAGTTCGACGGTGTCCGGGTGGATGGTCGCGGTGAAGGTGTGGCCGAGCTTCGTAACGGTCGCTTCGAGTGGGCCATCGCCGCGCTCGCGGGTGTAGAAGAAGGTGAGCTTCAGGTCGGTCACGTTCCAGCGCGGCATGTGGAAGTTGAACTTGGTATCGCTGTAGGCGTCGGTGGCGTAGAAGTCGTTGTCCTCCACGTTGTGATGGCGAAGCACGACATGGTCGCCCTGCCGAATCGGCTCGTCGATGTAGAGGGACTGGCCTTGCCGCATGGTTTCGTCGTAGGCGAGGCGGTCGGTGAAGGGCTGCCAGGAGCGGGTCGGGTTCGCGCTGGGGTCGAAGCGCAGGGTGCCGCCTGAGGCTGTATTTTCGAAGTCGAAGACACGTTTGTCGTCGTTTTTCCAGCCGCTTCCGTCCACCTGTTTCCAAGGCTGGGCCCACTCGGTTTTTGGGTAGTAATCGTTGTCGTACATGATGCGCCACAGAGCGTCCTGGATGACGCGCGGCTTGCGCTGGATCTGGAAATCCATCTTTTTGTCCTGATTTTCGTGGCCGACATAGACGTCGCCGTCGAGGAGCATGATGGTTTCGCCGGGTTTGCCGACGAGGCGCTTGATGTAGTTCTGGGTGTACCAGTCCCCTCTCGCTTTTGGCGTGGTGTGGTATGGGCTTTTGAAGACGACGACGTCCCAGCGGCGCGGTTCTTCAAAGAGGTAGAGGTATTTGAGGACAAGAATTCGGTCGCCGTAAAAGACGGGTGTGTTGGTGGAGGCCTGGGCGGGATCTTTTGCGTCGTTTTTGGGGACTTGATGGCCGCAGTTGGGGCAGTGCATGGACAGGATTGCGCCGCTGGCCTTGGGGGCGTCGGAGTCGTCGTGGTTGGCGGTGCCGTAGTTGACGTCGAACTGATAGCCGCATTCCTGGCAGCGCAGCCGGATGTGAGCCCCAAGCAGGGTTGGCGCCATGGAGCCGGTGGGAATGACAAAGGCCTCAACGACAAAA
>JBBRHH010000470.1:0-4963 GCA_038222915.1 Tepidisphaerales bacterium | reverse complement strand
GGATGACAACTTCTATCCGCTCGGCTCCTGCACGATGAAGTACAACCCGAAGGTGAATGAATGGGCGGCGGCCCTCGATGGGTTCGCTAACCTTCATCCCATGCAACCCGAGCATGACGCGCAAGGCGCTCTGGCGCTGCTGTATCAGCTGCGGGTTTATCTTCAGGAAATTGCGGGGCTGCCTGAAGTCTCGCTGCAACCGTGCGCCGGCGCTCATGGTGAATGGACGGCCCTCAAAGTGGTGCGGGCTTATTTCAAAGACCATGGACAGCCGAAGCGGCGGATTGTGCTTGCTCCTGATACCGCCCATGGAACCAATCCCGCGAGCTGCGCAATGTGCGGAGCGGGCGTCATTACGATCAAGTCGCGGCCTGACGGGCTTACCGATTTGGACGATTTGAAGGCGCACCTGAACGATGAAGTTTGCGCGGTGATGGTGACCAATCCCAATACCGTCGGCAAGTTTGACTCGCATATTGTCGAGATGGCCAAGCTGATTCATGACGCCGGGGCGTTTCTGTATCTCGACGGCGCGAACATGAATGCCATTCTTGGCATTGCGCGGCCGGGCGATTTCGGCGTGGATGTCATGCATTACAACACGCACAAGACTTTTAGCACGCCGCATGGCTGCGGCGGGCCAGGGGCGGGGCCGATCGCGGTTCGCAAGGAGCTCGCGCCATATCTGCCGGTGCCGCAGGTTGTGAAGAAGGGGGACGGGTACGCGTGGGAGAATGACCGGCCGAAGTCGATTGGAAAAGTGCGATCCTTCTCCGGGCAGTTCAACGTGCTTGTTCGTGCGTATGCTTACATTCGCGCTTGCGGGAATACTGGATTGCGGAATGTGTCGGAGACGGCGATTCTGGCGGCCAACTATATTGCCCAGCGCATCAAGGACGATTACCCGCTTCCTTATGGGCCGAAGGATGGGCAGCCGATGGCGGCCGCGCCTTGTGCTCATGAGTTTATTGCGGTGCCTCAGACGATCATCGATCGCGGCGTGACGATCATGGACATTGCCAAGAGTTTGATCGACCGCGGGTTCCACCCCCCTACCGTGCACTGGCCGGTGCATGACTGCCTGATGATCGAGCCGACGGAAACCGAGAGCAAGGCCAGTCTGGATGCGTTCTGCGATGCGCTGCTGGAGATTGCGGATCAGAGCGAGAAGGATATCAAGCCTTTGAAGGAAGCTCCGATCAACCAGCCAGTGCGGCGGCTCGACGAAGTCGGCGCGGCGCGCAAGCCGGTGCTGCGATGGATGGCGGGGGCGGTTTAACGTCATTTGCGCTGCTCCGTAAGGGCCTGTATCTCCTTGTCTTCCGGGAGGGATTGTTTGGCGAGCTTTACGAGGGCCGCACGGGCGGCTGGGGTGGCGTCGATGATGTGGTTGTTGATCTTTATTGCATCGCAATCAAAACAGACCAATACCTCGGCCGACTCTTTTTCCTTCCAGATGCGGTAGCCGACGCCCGGGGTGAAGTCGCAGGCGCGGGCGATTTCGAAATCGTAGGTTTTTGGGTCGACGAGGACGGTGGCGAGGCGGCCGGCGAAGTCCTTGCCCTGCTCTTTGGCGACAGACTTGATGAGATGGCCGGCGATCTGGGCGCGTGCGTCGGCCGGTTTGACTTCGTGGCCAACGCGGAAGACTTCGACGCGGTCGGGGCCTTCGAGAACGGCGGCCTTGTCGCCGAGCAGCTCTTTTACGTCGGCCGGGCGTTTTTGCCCCGCCGCTACGACTATTGCGATGGTGGAAGATAAGACGATTAGAAGACTGATCGCTCTCATGGTTGCCTCCTTCTGGGCGGATTACTTCTTGACCTCAATCGCGCGGACCTTGATGTTTTTGAACGCCACCGAACCGTGATCGCCCTGGAGGGAGATGTAACCGGTGTCGGATTTGGCGAAATCGGGCATGCTGGCGAACTTGCTCTTGGCGACACGTTCCTTGAAGTCGTCGCTGCCGAGCACGTACTCAAAATACTTCACGCCATTGATCTCGTGCTCGCACTTTTCGGGGCTGATGAGGAGGCGCACGTGGTTCCACTCGCCGGCGGGCTTGGTGGCGTCGAGCGTCTTGCCGGTCTTGGGATCGACCGGGGGCTGATACAACGCGTAGAGCCAGCCGCAGCGGACGGGATCCGACGCCTTGGCGTTGTCTTCCAACTGGAACTCCGGGCCGGTGGCCCAGACTGCGCCGCCCTTTTCGGTGGCGTGATACATGATGCCGCTGTTGCCGCCGACGGAGATGTTGTAATCGAGCTGGAGCTCGAACCAATCGTACTGGCCGGCTGTGCAGAGATCGCCGGCGTTGTGAGGATCGACGCAGGCGAGGGTTCCGTCCTTGACCTGCCAGCCGGGCTTGATTTCCTTGGAGTGGAAATTGTGCCAACCGTCGAGCGACTTGCCGTCGAATATCAGCTTCCAGCCGGCCTTTTTCTCTTCGTCGGAGAGGGTGTTGGCGGCCGCGTCATCGGCTGCCCTGACGAGGCGCGCGATGGACACAGTGCACAAGATTCCCAGTGCAGCCGTGATTAACAATTTTCTGAAGTTCATGTTTCTCGTCTCCTTGAATTGAACGATCGTTATCGATGTCCGGTTGATTGTTCCCATGTACGGATTGCCGTGATGATCTGCGCGCGTCGCGCATCTGGCTGTTTAGAACAAGCGACGTCCAACGCCTGGATCATCGCTCCAGCGCGCTTGACCCAAAGTTGAGCGTTCTTCTGGTTTTCAACGGGTTGCGCTTGCATCCGATAGTCGGCGCTGATCCGCTGTGCACGGAGATCGCCCAGCGTCGATCCGACATCAACGACCTCGGCGTCGCCGCTCCCCAGCAACCTGTAGTAGATATCGCTGTGGCCCGCCGGCCCCTTGTTAATGTGGAATCCCATTTCCTGAAGTAGTTCACTGGCTACGTTGAAGACCGCGTAATACGCGCGACTGACGGCGCTGCGGAGGGCGGCGTGATCGCCCCGGTTTGCTAACACGATGGCCAGAGTATGGAGGTCGCGCGGGTTCATGGCTAGATCATGTTGAAGGAAATGCAGATCCGCTTCATTGCGGGGACTGGAACTGCCGCAGCCCATTTCCGCGTGTATGCGGTGTGACCTTCGTAGACGGCGTCGGACCCGGCCGTGGTGGTCACTTCCAGTTGCACCCATTCGTCGCCGTTCTCAGGGTCGCACTCGACCCATGAGTCGACCTGCTGCACATCCGGAATGGACTCGGTTACGAGTTCGGCGGCCCTGGTCAGGTACTGGCTGATGCCGTGTCGCATGGCAAATCGGAGCACGTCGGCGGGTAATGCGCTCATCAGCATGTGTGGCCCTCCAACAAGCGACCCGAAGATTGAAAATGATTGCGGTTCATCATGTTACTCACCTCAGTACACCCACTCCACGTCGCGTAAGTCTACCACGGCTCCGCGGTCGCTGCTTTCCCTTGCTGCGTCCAATAGCGCCATGGTTGGGAGGACACTGCCCGCTGATATGGCGGGGAGGCCCTGGCCTTTTGCTGCTGCGCCGAAGCGTTCCCAGATCTGGACTTCGCTTAGGACGCCTTCGGGTTTCGTCAGGCGTTGTGGTGTGCCGCCGGCCGCTGGGGCGAAGTCTAGCTGGGCCCATTCTTCCAAGTCGAATTCGAGGCTGTGGGGACCTTCGGCGGAGCCGGCGGTTCCGTCGATGTGCCAGCGGGGAAGCGGGCGCGTCGTTGTTGTATTGATTTCGACCAGGCCCACCGCGCCGTTGTCGAAGTCGATGCAGACGCGGGCGAAGTCGTCGCAGTCGCGGGTCCAGACGTTGCCGCGGAGTTGGGCGAAGACGCGGAGGGGTTTGGCGGGCCAGAGGAGACGCCAGATCTGGTCGACGAAGTGGCTGCCCCAGTCGAAGAGGCCGCCGCCGCCGTAGGCGGCTTCGTTGCGCCAGTTGGGGCGGTATTCGCGGGCGGCGGGGCCGACGCAACTGGACCATTGGCCCAGGCGGCTTTCGACGTTGATGACCTGGCCGAAGAGCTGCGATTCCACGGCTGCCTTGACGGTGAGATAGTCGATGTCCCAGCGGCGATTGTGGAAGACGCTGAGGACGCGTTTGGTTTTCGCGGCCTCCTGCACCAGCCAGCGCGATTCGGCGAGGTTCATGGCGAGCGGCTTTTCGACCATGACGTGCTTGCCGGCCTCGAGGGCGCGGCGGGCGTGCTCGAAGTGCATGGCGGTGGGCGTGGCGATGAGGATCGCGTGCACGTTGGGATCGATGAGGAGATCGTCGAGTTGCTCGTAGACCAGCAGGCCCATGCCCACGGCCAGCTCGGAGCGGGCGGGGGTTTGATCGGCGACCGCGACTGCGCGGATGCCGCTTGCCCTGGCGAGCCAGGCCGCGTGTTCTGCGCCGATGCGCCCAAATCCGACGATGCCAATTCCGATGTCGCTCATAGTGCAATTGTAGTAATAACCACGTTACTTGTTCAGACTCCGCAATTCTTCCAGGCCTTCGGGACTGGTGACGACTTCGAGCTGGTATCTGTAGGTTTTGTGTGCGCCGGCGGCGAGTGAATCGAGCCAGCCGCGTTCACGGTCTTTGTCGCGGCCATCGACGCCGCCGTTCATGGGCTCCAGGGCGGTGACATATTCGTGTTTGCCCCAGTGCTGCCAGTTGCCAAGCCGCGGAAATTCGCGGGCGCTGTAGTGGATGGCGAAGCCGAGGTTTAGTTTTTGATTGACGACGCCGACGGTGACGCGCCCGCCCTGATCGGGTTTGGGGTAGATGTAGGCGACGACCGAGTTGGGGCCGTGGTGGGCGTCGAGGGGCTCGGGCATTTGTTTGTAATTGACGCCTTCCTTGAAGTGCGCCTTGGAGGGGTCGTTGTCCTGGGGATCGACGCGCTGGGCGTCGTAGCAGAACTCGCCGCCGGCATCGATGAGGGGGTAGCCGAGGTTGATGTGGAGGAGCCACTGGTGGGGGACGGG
>JBBRHH010000469.1:0-4964 GCA_038222915.1 Tepidisphaerales bacterium | reverse complement strand
TCCACGAGCACACCTCCGACGAGTGGGACTCGGTGATCGACACGAACGTGAAGGCAATCTATTGGGCCGCACGGCACATCATCCCCATCATGATCAAGCAGCATTCGGGCCTGATCCTCAACAGCGGCTCGATCTCCGGCCAGGTGGGCATGCCAACACAAGGGGCCTACGCCGCATCAAAAGGCGCAATCCACCAGATGACCCGCCAGATGGCCATCGAATACGCCCCGCACAACATCCGAGTAAACGCCGTGAGTTGCGGCACGGTCGACACCCCGCTCGTACAGCGTTCGGCCGAGGCCGCGCCCGACCCCGAGGCCTATTGGACGATGCTCCGCGAAGGACATCCCATCGGCCGAATCGCAACCCCGGAGGAAGTCGCCGACTTTTATCTCTACCTGGCCGGCGACAAGACCACATTTTTCACCGGCGCAATCCTCATGATGGACGGCGGATTCACAGCGCGGTGAGCGAAATTCGCTAGGTCACCACACTTGACTAGCAGTTTCAGCTAGATCAGAATTCTTTACCAGTGGAAATCACTAGTAAAGGAGCGTTCAATTCAACATGTCCCGGATCACTGGACATTATCGCATCACGCGTGTCGGCGATGAAAAGGTGCGCGCCTTTATTCCCGCACCTTTGCCTCCGGCCAAACCTTCTCTTGCCGTAGATCATTCGATGGCGTCGTTGCTCGCCAGCGCCATGACTTCGATCGGGCAGTTGTCGATAGCCGCCGACATGGTCCCCAATGCGCAGTGGTTTCTGTATGGCTTCGTGCGCAAGGAGGCGCTGATTACTTCGCAGATCGAAGGAACGCAGGCAACTCTGCGGGACGTGATGGCGTTTGAGGCAGGCCAGAAAGCACAGCGACCTGACGACGTGCAGGAAGTCTGCAACTATGTGAACGCCCTGGAGTACGCGCGCAAAGAGATGAGCCGGCCGAAAGGTCTTCCGCTTGCGACGCGTCTCCTGTGCGAGGCGCACAAAAGGCTCATGAAGCGCGGGCGCGGCAGCGACAAGCAGCCCGGCGAACTGCGTCAGTCACAAAACTGGATTGGCGGGACACGCCCGGGCAACGCACGATTTGTGCCGCCGCCGCACATGGATGTTCCGGATGCGCTCTCCGCGTTGGAAAAGTGGATCCATTCGTCGGATTCCCTTCCGCCGCTGATCCGGGTTGGGCTCGCGCATGTGCAGTTTGAGACGATCCACCCTTTCCTGGACGGCAATGGCCGAATCGGCCGGCTGTTGATCACGTTGCTCGTGGAGCACTGGGATCTTCTGCGCTCACCATTGCTTTACCTTAGCGTCGCGTTCAAGCGGCATCAGGCGGAATACTATGCCCGCCTCGCGGCCGTGCGCACCGACGGCGACTGGGAGGGCTGGACGCGGTTTTTTCTGGAGTGTGTTCGCGAGGCCGCGAATGACGGCGTCGCCGCTGCTCAGCGTGTCTTCGCGCTCGTGTCCAGGGATCGTCTGACCCTGACCAACGATCGCAGCGCCACGATTCCTGCCGTCCGTCTTTATGAGCTGTTGGGCAAGCATCCAATGCTCACGCTTGCACAGACAGTAAAGCTGCTGCGCGTAAGCAAGCCAACGGCCATCAAGGCAATCAACGCACTGCAAAAAACGGGCGTCCTGCGGGAAACAACGGGAAAGCTGCGCGACCGGGTGTATGCATACCACGGCTATCTTCAGTTATTGACCGACGATACCTGAGCAACATCAACGCCCTTCCGCGTCCGCTCCACATTCCCAGCCGCATCGACCGCATGAGCTTCGATCTCCTTCGTCGCGCCATCAAGATCGATCTCCCACTCACCAAACCCCCCCGCCGCCATCTTCGCTTCCTTGGAGTTCACCAGCACTCTCGCGATCGCCCCATTGTCCGCCGACGTTCCGCGCACCAGCAGCTTCCCATCCTTGTGAACAACGCTGGTAACCACCGTTGTCGGCGGAAGATCGTCAACCGGATCAAGCAGCTTCGGAACGGCCACATCATGCACCTCGGCCACCCGCGATTCGTCGCCCGTCAGCGGCGCTTCGGCATGAAACCGGGATGGATCGCTCCGGTATTCCGGCGAACGCGTGCTGACGATCATCGCGTGTCGACCTGGACCGTAGTAGTCGGAGAAATAAACGCTGACGCCGTGTTCAGTCGTCGGTTCAGGTCGCGGCCCCTCGCCACGATTGACGATCGACCGGCCGCCCTTCCCGATCACCTTGACATCGCTGAAATACGATGTTGCCGTGCCGGTTGGATTGTCGTCACTGATCTGAATCCACATGCTGCGCGGCGAAGAAACGCCTTCAAACCGCAGTCCTTCCACAACAAGCGGGCCATATTGCTTGCTATCGTCATCCAGGCCGCGATTGAACGGTTCGGTATCGGCGTGACCGACGTAAACATCGCGATAGACATGATGGTCATAGTCGGGGTGGTAGACGCCGTATTCCGCGTAATCCAGACGCAGGTGTTCGACAAGCATCGACGGGATCTCCGGCCTGAATCCGTAATGCACCTGCCAGATTTTCAAATCACGGATGACAAGCGGATGGCGCACATCGGGTCCCACGTGATTGACGCCTTCACCGATATTAACGCCATACAAGCCATCGCAATGCGCTTCGTTTGCCTCGAAGCGCACGAACGGCAGGGTTCGAATGTCTTTGGCGGCGCGGCTGCCATCTGGCTGCTCGATCAAGAGCGTTGGTTTGAATTCGCTCGTTGCCGTCGCTTCGAAACGGAATCCATAACGATCGTTCTCGCAGGCCACGTTGCGTGTGAAGGTATTCAAGTTGTTGGCCCACCAGAATCCTGCCCCTTCATTCTGATCGAACGGGAGCACCGAATCTTTGATCTTTTTGCCGTGATAAGCCTGAACGGCCAGATTGCGGTCCAGAACGTTGTAGACTTCCGTTCCATCCTCCATGAAGAAGCCGTGACCAACGCTCTGGTATCCGACGCAATCGCGAACAATCAGGTGGTTGGTTCCATGAATGGTCACCCAGCGATTGGCGCTGTCCCAGATGGATGCGCCGATCACCGAGCTGCCGCGCATGGAGTCGCCGACCTTGTGAAAATGGATGCTGTAGCGGCCAAGGACGTTTTCTTTGCCAAGGTGCCGAAACTCCGCGTAGCTGATCGAGCCGCTGGACCCGTGGTGATACATGGTGTGGCCGCGATCCCCCGCGGGATCGGCCGATTCCACGATAACGTTGCGACTGAGATTCGCAATTTCGCCCCGATACTCTCCGACGCCAAGGTGTTCGAACGCGAGCGGTTGATCCAGTTGGACACCAGCGCCCTCGATGCCCCGGATGATCCGTTCTTCGGTGTACACTTTCTGATTGCGCTTCGGCAGACGTCGGGTGCCGCCCGCGTCACGCGTGCCTGTCGTGGCGGTGATGATGACCCTATCGCCAGCGCGCCAACCCGACAATGGTTCTTCTGCCACCACGCGCGTATCGCCGGCCTTGGCGGTCACGCCAAGTTTGAGCCAAGTCCGGTTCATCACAGCGCCGTAAAAGTCCATGCGACCCCCGCAGCAGACAATCGCCGGCCACGAGTTCTTGTCGGTGCCTTCGATGTACGAAAGCCGGATGGTCGCTGTGTGGGCAGCGTCAATGGGCTGTTGTGCGGTTCCCACTTCTAGCACGCCCTCGCCGGCTCCAGAGTGCGCATCACATTCAAAGCCGTCCTCGCTGACATCGTCGCCGCCGGAGATTTTGATCAATCCCACCACCAGCCGCGTATGCTGCATTGGCGCGAACGACAGCTTCCCACTGACATGAACGGCGCGAATCTTCACATCCGACGCGACGTCATAAACAACAGTATGCCCGGGCCGAATCAAAACACTCTGGCCGGCACTTGGTACCGCGCCGCCTTCCCACGTCGCGCTCGTCGACCACGCCCCATTCTGTACCGAACGAATGATCGTGGGTGCGGCCGATGCGATAGGCGCGGCAAAGCCAAGCGCCAACGCCATAAACGCCGCTGTCAATCGAAACTGCACTATCCTCATCGCACACTCCCATCCCCAAAATGGCCGTTCCGTACTGATATGTCCGCCAAAAAGAATTAGTCACGGCTATCTGGCCCGTTGATCGCCGCCCCCATCAACATCGGGTAGGAGGGGGCCTTTCGGCCCCCGTCCTCCCACACCACCGGACGTACTCACCGTATCCGGCGGTTTCTTTCAACCGTTTAACTGAACGTATCTCGTGGTCAGGCCGGGTCGGGGCGCGTCGGCTTTGGGGTTAGTTTTTCGAACATCTCCCAATAGCCCGTGCGGGGCTTTGCAGCCTCGCCTGTTCTTTGCTGCCGCTTGTCGTCCATCGAGTCTTTCCGATTGCTGCCTTGGGTTGAAAAATTCGGCCCTTCGCTCACCACGCGGTGCGGATGCCGCGACACTAGGGTTGCCCGCACGTTACAGCGGCTACTACGGCCTCTGCTGACTTCTCCACGCCCATCCCGCGTTGTTGCCAACACGGTAGCCTTGCGGCAGGCGGTGGAGATCTCCCAGGGTAAGTCATGTGTCCCTGGCTCAGGCCCCGCCGGATTTACCAACGCAGCGTCCAAATGAGTATGGGCATCGCGGTCCATTGCCCGCTGACCCACGCCACGCCGGCCTTGTATCCGGTTTCTGTTCGTCGGGTCTGAACTCCCGTCATGGAGTCACGTCGCACACCGACGCTATCCCTCGCTTCCTTCAGATTCGGCCTCGCGGCCGACACCCTTGCTTAGCCCGACATTCGCACTTTGGCCTGTCGAACCGCATTTGAAGAGCACCAGGGCGGTTTTGACCCCAAAGGTATTCACTACAGAATCTGAGGGAATGTGGCGGCCGGCAACTCAATGGTGCCCTGGCGGATGCGCGGAGGGGGCTGGGGAGGCAGGCGCAGATTCAGCTTCTCCAGGATCAGTTGTTGCTGCGGTTCGGGCTCGGTGTAGCGGG
>JBBRHH010000468.1:0-4967 GCA_038222915.1 Tepidisphaerales bacterium | reverse complement strand
GATACCTCCAAGTTGGAGGCATGGTGACGAGTTACGCCGATGGCGCGAAGGTGTGGTTCGTCGAACGGACACTGTTGATTATGGTGTCAGCTTGATGAGCGCTCCTTCCAGAACCGTTGAATTTCCAGTGGTACTTTTTAGAACGCCCGCGCCGGGATCGAAATCCACTCCGCCCTGGAAACGCAGGGAGACGTAGATGTCGCCCTTGGCGTCGGTGGCGATTCCGCTGCCTTCACAGAAATTGCCGGCGTCGGTGACAAACGCTCTTGCCAGAACGAAGTTGCCGGCCGAGGTGAGTTTCCAGACGAAGCCGTTGGCTAAATTTGGAGTGCCGACCAGATTCGAAATCTTGGGTCCGGGGTCGAAGTCACCGTTGCCGCCGAACTGGCCGGTGATGTAGACGCTGCCGGCTTTGTCGACGGAGATGGAGTTGAGGCCGTCGGCGAAGGTGCTGCCTGCGCTCTTTGCCCAGACGAAGTTGCCGGCGGCGTTGAGCTTGGTGACGAAGAGATCGCCGACGCCGGTGCTGGTCAGGTTGTGGACGCCCGTGCCGGGGTTGAAGTCGGTGGTGCCGCCGTAGGCTCCGCCGACATAAATATTGCCGGAGTGGTCCAGAGCGATGGATTGGCCGAGCGATCCATTGGTTTGGCTGGTCGTGGACGAGCCGAATCGGCGGACGAATTTGAAATGGCCGGCTGAGTCCAGTTTCAAGACGAAGGTTTCGTTGGGGCCGAGTGACGTGAGCGCTCCGCCTGCGCCGCCCTTGTTGAAGTTGACTGCGCCTGAGAAGAGGCCGGTCGCGTAGACGTTGCCTGCACTGTCGAGCGCGACGCTGGTGGCGCGATCGAGGCTGGCGCCACCGATGATCTTGGTGAAGACAAATTTGCCGGCCTTGGACACTTTGGTGACGAAGCCATCGTTGTCGCCGGCCGACTTTATTTTTTGTGCTCCGAAGACGGAAGTGGCGTTGCAATATCCGGAGGCATAGACGTCGCCGGCGGCGTTGACGGCGACGGTGGTAATTGAATCGGTCGCACCGGCGCCGCCTCCGCGTACGGCGGTGAGGAACTTGCCGGCGGACGACAGCTTCCAGAGAAATATGTCATGGGCGCCTTTGGCGGTCAGATTGAAGAGCGGTTTGGCGGGATTGAAATCGGCGGTGCCGGCAAGGTCGCCGCCGACCCAGATGCTTCCATCCTTGCAGACCGCGACGGAATCCGATTCGGAGCCGCCACTGCCTTTCGCGGCGACGGCCCAGAGGAGGGAACCATTGGGCGCGTATTTGGCGACGAAGGGGTTGGCCTGGCCGGTGGTGGCGGTGAGGTTGAAGGTTTTGGTCGGGCTGGGGTTGAAATCGACGGTGCCGGAGAAACCTCCGACAAAGTATGTGTTGCCGGTGGCGTCAACGGCGACGGAGTTGCCGAAGGTTCCTGTCAGCGCGGATGAATCGCCAAACTCATGCGCGAAGGCGAGGGTGGCGGCGAACAAGGTGCGCGGTTCGACGGCCTCGATTGGGCGCGTGCGTGGAGTGAGTGATCGCTTCTTTGAGGTCATGCATTTCTCCCAGGGGTTGTGGTCACAGTTTTGCTGACGTGTGGTTAAATAATAACGTGCCATGATGACACAACAAAGACAATTCGGGTGCGGTCAGGAGTGGCCGGCGGCGATGGTGCGGTCGTAGGTTGCCTTGTCCTGCCATTCGACGTGGCCGTCCAGGAAAAGGATGTTGCCGCCCTCTGGTGATCCGGCTTTTTCGTGGGCTAAAACGGTGGTGGCCGCGTCGGCGGCTTCGATCTTCTTTCCGGCGCCCTTGTAGATGTAGTCAGCGTTGGCAGTGACCCACTTTGCCTGCTCGTCCTTTTCCGCGGCGGCGAGGTCGGGCGGCGGTGTGTGGCCGGTAATGGGCGATACGAAGATCTCGGGCGGCAGGTCGTAGGCGATGAGTTGTCCGAGGTTGTCCGGCAATGCTCCTTTGTGCTCGTTGGCGTAAAGGAACGCCACGTTGCCGATCTGGCGGAGGTTGTTGGCGGACTTCAGTTTCATCGTCTGGGTGCGAACGCGGTTGAGCGCGGGGAGCATGACGGCGGCGCCGACGGCGCCGATGGCGGCGGGCGCGCCGACGAGAGCGTTTAGCTGGCCGCCGAACATCTGGCTGCCGGGGAAGGGTTCGGTGCTTCGCAGATGCCAGCCCGCATCGTCGAGCCAGGCGACGCTACCGGCTTGGGTGAGGTGGGGCAGAATTTTTCGCAGGGGAGGAATGACGAGGGGCGGGGACTGGCCGCCCATCAGGTCGGCGAAGCCGAGCGATGCACGGGAGACGAGAAGGAGCATCGGATAACTTTCCGCAGCGGTTTTCGGGAGGTCGAGGAAGGTGACTGATGTGACGCTTGGAGCGCCGAGCTTTTTCACCATGGCCAGGTAGGCGGCGTTGTCGAGGATCGATTTGCCTTTGGCCGTGACGTGATCGGCCGCGGCCTCGACGACCTGGGGATAGAGGCCGGCGTAGAGATTACCGTTTTGGATGCTCCAGGCGGGGGAGACGATGGGGGAGCCGAAATAGTGGATGGTCAGGTCGCCGACGGTGGTATCGCGGACTGACAGTCTTGCGTCGCTGTTCTTCATGTTTTCGAGCATGGCGCGGTTGGCGAGGTCTTCGACTTTGAGGAGAGTCTTGTCGGCCTTGGGTGCGTCGGCGAGATGATTGAGGAGGGCGGTGCCAAGGCCGCCGCTGCCGCCGATTTCGGGTGCGGAGTAGACGGCCCACTGGCTGCCGAGACTGGCGAACAGATCGGCGCGGAGGTCGAAGCCGAGACTGCGATTGATTTCGGCGATGATTGAATCGAGCTGGCCGAGTGCATCGGCGTCGATGTCGCCGACGCTGGTGCGGATTTCGTCGTAGAGCCGGGCGAGATCGAAGTTACCGGCGGCGGCCACGGTGGCGGATTGGGGGATGGCCGCGAGAAGCGGTGCGGCGAGGGGTTTGGCTTCGAGCAGTCCGGCGATCAGGCCATGCCGGGGCGCGGGTGCTTCGAGAAAGAACTGGGTTGACCAGTCTTTGCCGTCGAAGCCGGCAGTTGCGCCGATGCGCTTGAGGGCTGGGAGGCCGACGGCATCGCGGACCTTTGGCCACATGGCTTTGGCCTGCGGATCGCCGGCGATGTTGAGAGCGTTGTCGAAGAGGGCGAGCGCGGCTTCGATATCGACGTAGGCGGCGACGACGGGTTCCTTGTCGAGCGAACCGGTGGATGCTTTGAATTTGGCGGAAGCGATCAGTGTGCCGGCCTGCGCCTTTGCGGCAAGCAGTTTGCCGACGCCGGCGTCGGCCACTTCGATGACCACGACGGTGTCGTAGGCTTTGGCGGTAATTGGGATCGGCGAATCCTTGGCGGCGGCGAGAAGTTTGGTGATGAAGGCGAGGAGCTTTGGAGCGTCGGCTCCGGCATCACAGAGCAGTGTGGCCTTGGGCATCGGATGCTGAAGCTGCTTGAGATCGATGCCGCCGAAATAGAAGGCGCTGGGATATTTCCACAGGGCGGGCGCGACTACGCCGAGCGCCTGCATGGCTTCGGCGACTTCGGCACCGCCCGGCCCGGCGCTCTGATTGCCGGCCGCCTTCATGGCGTTGGGAAGGAGGGTGTCGAAGAGATCGGCGACGTTGGAGAGATCCATCATCGCCTTGAGGTGCGACTCGGCGAAGGCCGGACCCATGGATGCGCTGCCGCGCCAGGCTACGTAGACGATGGCGTCATCGGGGATCTTGTCGGCCAATGGTTGGGCGAAGGTGGTGAGTGGGATGAAGAGCAGTGCGATGGTGGCGCGAAGTGCGAGGCGCATTGGATTTTCTCCTTGTTGAGATGAGATTGGTATTCTGCCTGAAAGTAGGTGGTTTGGACATAGAGCGGAGTGCTGAGGACTGAGTGCTGAGGGGCTGAACAAATGCGCGCATTTGGGTTGCGTGTCGGTTCTGATGTGGCAGTTTCTCGCAAGTGGTTGTTTGGTCGATGGTTGGAATGAGGCGGGGGTGGCGGTTGGTCGTTTCAAACCGACCACTAACCGACCACCAACCGACGTGGGGGGAGAAGGCTGATTTTGTAGTGCAGAAGGCAGAATGGAAGTCGGTTTTTGGCGCGGATGTGCGCGCAAAAATTGTGTTTGGGATGGCTGAAATTTTGGGCGGGGAATTCAAGTGGTGGTGCGGCCGATGATTGTGATTGAGGGGAAGTTTTTTCTCTGTCAAAAAAGCGACCCCAAAGCGGTATCGAAGGGGGCCTCCAACCTCCCCGAAATCGCCCCAAACCGACGTTGAACCTCCCCGTTTTGACCCTGCAATCGCCCCCTTTCGACGGGGGTCTCTGGACTCACCGCGGAGGGACGGAGACACAGAGACGAGCGCGGAGAGGGAGGCAGTTTCGATACCTGCGACAATCTGAGGATAGGCGAGGCCAGGGCAGGCTCGCTGCGATTGCTCGGGGCGGGTGGGACATTTGTTGTTTGGCTGGATGAATTGGTGGATGATTTCCCGCATTGGATTGGCCCTCCTGCGTGTTGCTCCTCCCGGGGTTTTATTACTTAACATTATGCTATCATATGTGATGAACGAATGTCAAGGATAATGTTTGGGTTGGTGAATCAATTGACCGGTTTTTGATTTTTGGCTCACTGGAGATTTCCCACCCATGAATGGGTGGGCTTGGAAAGCTCTGTTGCGAATTCTCGGCCGAGGCTGGTTTGGTGGCGACGGGGCCTGGTCAAATGGTGAGAGCGTGGTGCTGGGTTCCGACGACGGTCATTTGTTTTCGCGGGCCGGGGCCGGCGGCGGCGATTAGGTTGTACTTGCCGGGTTTTATGGTCTTTGGGATGGTGAGGGTGGCGTTTAGTTGGAGGGTTGCGCCGGGGGCTAGGGGGTGGTTGATGTGGGCGTGGCCGATGAGGATGGCGTGGAAGTTTAAGGTCGAGGTTGTGGTGGC
>JBBRHH010000467.1:0-4969 GCA_038222915.1 Tepidisphaerales bacterium | reverse complement strand
CGGTTGCTGGCCGTGCACTTCGCCGAGCGCACACGATGGGCGCAAGGCGATCGTGGTGGGGCAGGGGCGGATTAATTTCCTATTTGCCGAACCAGAGGGAACTGGCCCGGGAGCCGATGCAATTCGACGGCATTTGGCGCGACATGGGAACGGCGTGAAAGATGTCGCTTTTCGTGTGCGCGACGCCGCGCTGGCGCTGGAACACGCAGCAAGTGCCGGTGCTCGGGTGGTGCGGACGCTTGACCATCATGACGCGTTTTCTGGCGGGACAATCGCGGCCTATGGCGACACAACGCATACGTTCGTACAGCGAAAAGGGCATGGGCCGTTTGCGCCTGGATATGTCAACGTGCCCGGTGGCATTGAGGATAGCGATATTCAGTTGATGATGATCGATCACGTGGTGGCCAATGTGGAACACATGGATGAATGGGTGGAATTTTACCACCGGGTCTTTGGATTCGAGCAGACTGCGCACTTTGATATAAACACTGGCCGCAGCGCGCTGATGAGCAAGGTGGTGGGGGACACGGATGGATACATCAAATTGCCAATCAATGAGCCTTCGAGCCGTAATTCGCAGATCCAGGAGTTTCTGGACGAGCATGGCGGGCCGGGAGTGCAGCATATCTCGATGTTGACCCCGGACATTCTGAGCAGCGTGCGTGAAATGCGTGCGCGGAAGATGCAGTTTCTCGAGATTCCCGGGACGTATTACGATGCATTGCCCGGACGCGTGGGCGAGATCAAGGAAGCGATCGACGAACTTCGGGATCTGGGTGTGCTTGTCGATCGCGATCGCGAGGACGGCTATCTGCTGCAGTTGTTCAGCAAGCCGGTCTTCGATCGGCCGACACTGTTCTACGAGATCATCCAGAGGCGGGGGAATTCTGAAGGATTCGGGGAGGGGAATTTCCGAGCTCTTTTTGAGGCAATCGAGACCGAACAAGCTAAGCGTGGCAAATTGTAGGCGTGCGCGAGGTGCGGGTATGCGACTGGCGAATGTGATCGATTCCAGAACTGGCACGGTTCGGCCCGTCGTTGCTTTAGATAACGGATCCCGTGTCGCCTTGAGCGAGTTGTTTGCAGAGGCCGGAAGGGATCGATTGCCACTTGCGGATGACATGCGTCGTGCGGTCGAATCGATCGATCAACTTCGAGAAGCGCTGGACGCGTGGAAGCGATGTCGTTGTTCCTGCGAAGTGGATTATGCCGGAGAGGCGCTGCTTCCGCCGATTGTGAACCCGGGAACCTTTCGTGACTTTTACGCCTTTGAGCAGCACGTGGCCCGCTGCCGCGAACGTCGGGGTCTCGCCATGGAGGCGGCGTGGTACGAACAGCCGGCCTTTTACTTTTCGAACCCAAACTCACTGGTGGGGTCTGGGATGCCTGTCCATGCTCCGTTTGGCAGCGTCGAGTTGGATTTCGAATTGGAATTGGGGTTGGTTATTGGTCGCCGTGGGCGGGATATCCGACGGGGGGATGCCTGGAAGCATGTGGCCGGATTTACGATTGTCAACGATTTCAGTGCGCGGGATTTGCAGCGTAGAGAGATGAGTGTGGGGCTTGGGCCGTCCAAGGGAAAGGATTTTGCCACTGCGGTGGGGCCGTTTCTGGTGACGCTTGATGAGGTGAGCGATCGAATTGACGAGAAAGGAAGGTTGCATCTGGAAATGGTCGCGCGCGTAAACGGGAGGGAATTATCGCGCGGGAATTCTGCCAGCATGCATTTCACGTGGCCGCAGATCATCGACCACGCATCGCGCGATGCGGATGTATTGCCTGGAGACCTGTTGGGGAGTGGGACTGTCGGTACGGGATGCATTCTCGAACTGGGGCCGGAGAATACGGGTGGATGGCTTAGGCCAGGGGACGTCGTAGAGCTGGAGATTGAGCGGCTGGGAGTACTTCGCACTCCGATTGTCGCGCGGGTTGCAGATTTCCAAGACGAGGCCAGATCATGCCAATCTACATGAAAATGGGCGAGGTGCCTCGAAAGCGGCACACGCGGCTCGAGATCGAGCGAGGTCGCAGTTTTCTGAACGAGGGGCTCGCGTATGAACACGTGGTGACCACTGCGGGATTCGATCGCGCTTATTCCATTATGTATCACCGGAGGCCGCCGACGCGCATGAAGCAGGCGGAGTGGATAGAGGAATCGCCGCTTCTGCCGGTTGGGCATCAACCGCTTCAGCATAGACATATCAAGACCCAGAATTTGCCGAGGGCCGGTGAACCGATCCGTGGCCGGGTGCCACTATTGTTTAACGAGGACATGGCGTGTTATCGCTGCCGGCCGGCTGAGGCACAGCGGGCTCTTTATCGCAATGGGGGTGCGGATGAAGTGATTTTCATTCAAAGCGGCGGGGGGGTGATCGAAAGCAGCTTTGGGCGGCTTCGCTATCGGCGGGAAGATTACATTGTTATTCCGCGCGGGACGATCTATCGAATTTGTCCGGACGACATCCAGGGAGAGGATCATCTCATTCTGGAATCGCACAGCCCGGTGCGTATTCCGGAGCGTTATCTGAATCCCGAAGGCCAGATCAAGCTCGGGGCGCCTTATAGCGAGCGCGACTTTTATGGTCCTACTGAGTTGATCGATATCGACCGTGAGGAGGCGACGGATGTATTGGTGAAGGATGGCCGCCGGCTCACGCGGACCGTGCTGGCACATCATCCTTTCGATGTGATTGGTTGGGATGGCATGATTTACCCTTTCACGTTTAACGCGATGGATTTCGAACCGCTGACGGGCACTGTGCATCTGCCGCCGCCGTTTCAGCAGACATTCGAGTGCCGTGGTTTTGTGATATGCACTTTTGCGCCCCGATATCTGGATCATCACCCGGACTCGATCAAGGTTCCGTATGTACATAGCAACGTTGAGGCGGACGAGGTGCTGTTTTATGTGCGTGGGAACTTTGGGTCGCGCCGTGGAGTGAGCAGCGGGTCATTCTCGCACCATCCGGCGGGCATTCCGCATGGACCTCACCCCGGAACGATCATGGCGAGCATGAATGCGACGCGGACGGAGGAACTGGCCGTGATGTTCGATACGGAACGGCCGTTGCAGGTAACGGCACAGGCAATGGCGCTTGATGACCCAAACTATGCTACGAGCTGGTACGACTGCGATACCGCGCCGGCTCCTTCGACGGACGGGCAACCCAGGTGACGAAGATGGTCGTGGATCCTGAACAAGTTTCGGCGCGAGATTTTTACCGGCACATGATTGCGTGCATCACGCCGCGTCCGATCGCGTGGGTTTCGAGCGTATCGGCTGCTGGCGTGGCGAACCTTGCGCCGTTTAGCTTCTTCAACGGCATAGGCGCGAACCCGCCGGCGATTGTGTTTTCGCCTTTGAACCGGCGGGATGGGAGCAGGAAGCATACGGTTCTGAATGTGGAAGTGACGGGCGAGTTTGTTGTGAATATTGTGTCGGCGTTGCTGGCGGAGCGGATGAATGCGTCCTCGGAAGAGTTTCCAGGCGACGTGAGTGAGTTTGAGGAATGCGGATTGACGCCGTTGCCTTCGTTGAAGGTGCGGCCGCCGCGCGTGGCCGAGTCGCCAGTTCAGATGGAGTGCGTACTGCATCAGATTGTGCGGGTTGGAGCTGGCCCTTTGTCAGCCAACTTGATCATTGGTCGAATCGTCGTGATGCACGTGGACGAGTCGGTGCTGAATGCGGCTGGTGAGATTGATCCAGGTCGGCTCGACACGATTGGCCGAATGGGCGGCGCGCTTTATTCGCGCACGATGGACCGGTTCGAAATGGATCGGCCGGACCGGTGAACAGTATGAGTCGTACAAGTGTCCCCATCGGTTTGACCACTTCGCACGCGTGGTTCATCGAACAGGCGCGCAAGCACGGCGATATTTTCATTGATCAGCCCTACGACCTGTATAGCCCCGAGAATCACGAAACCTGGCGGCGGCTTTATGCGAGGATGCGGCCGCGATGGCAGGTATACGCCAACTGCAACTTTCTCGCGGGTGTGGAGAATCTTGGACTCAACCCGAACGCGGTTCCACGTCTGGACGAGGTGAACCACTTCCTGGCCCCACTCACCGGCTTTCAGGCCAAGGCGGTAAGCGGCTACCTGCCGTCGTATCTCTTCTTTGACTGTCTTCGTCAGCGGGCCTTTCCGACGACAATTACTATTCGCGATGGGAGCCAACTGGATTATCTCCCGGAGCCGGACATCTTCCACGACATTGCGGGACATGTGCCGATGCACACTGACAGGGCCTTTGCGGACTGCCTGGTTCGCTTCGGTGAATTCGCGCGCGAGGCCGCGTGGCATGTGCAAAGCATCTCTGATGAACGCGAGCGACTGCTGCGCATGGAGAGCATCATTCGGGCGCTTGCGCGGTTTTTCTGGTTTACAGTGGAATTCGGCCTGATGCAGCAGGGGGCCGAGTTGAAAGCATACGGCAGTGGAATACTCAGTTCCTTTGGCGAACTGGAACACGCCGTCACGCCGCTGGTGCAATGCTACCCGGTGAAACTTGAATGGGTGATCAATCAATCTTTCGAGATCGATCATTACCAGCCGTTGTTGTTTATCGTGCAGTCTTTCGAGCACCTGTTTGATCTTGTGAGTACGCTGGAGAAATGGTTGAAGGAGGGTCGGCTGGACAATGTTGCTCCGGGAGAACCCGTCGTGAACGAACGCGACCTGAAGTCGTTTCTCGAGGTTGGTGGGGCCCGGTAGTCGAGCAGGGCGATGGGGCAGTCTTTCATTGAAGATATCTGGAACTCTTTTGCCCGTCGTGCGTCAGACGGGGACGGCATGGTCTTGGATTGCCGGTTTTGACGAGGACTTTCATGAAACGATTGATTACTTCGGTGTTGACGTGTTTGCTGGCGGCGGCGCTGTGTTTGAGCGCTACTACGCAGCCTGCGAAGGACCAGGGGGCTCGGCGGGCGGGGGCCGAGAAGCTGGTCAGGGACGGCAACTGGAAG
>JBBRHH010000466.1:0-4980 GCA_038222915.1 Tepidisphaerales bacterium | reverse complement strand
CCACCTGATACGAGCTGATGAGGAAACTGTCGGCGTCGAGGCGGGCCGAGAAACTGCCGCCCGTGCTGGTGAGCAGCCGCTGGCGGTAGCCGCGACAGATGAAGTCGGCGAGCTCGCGCCGCAGTTCCTTTTCGGTGGTTGTCGCCGGCGCGGGCTCGAATTCCGTCAGGAGCCCGCGTGGTTTCTCGGCCAACTCGATCTGCCTGGGGGAAAGATACCTGACTGGGCCAAGCTGCCCGGCCTTGATGATGGTCTTGGCGGTGAACTCCAGGGTTTCAAAGCGCTGAAATGCTTCTTCCAGCGTCGCGCCGCCGATCACCACGCCGTGGTTTTCCAGCATCACACAGTTAAAACCTTTGGCGAACGCTTCGGCGATGCGCTGGCCCAGTTGTTCGCTGCCGGGAAGCTCGTAGGGCGCGTAGCCCACCTGCCCGCAGACATGGGCCGCCTGTGGAAACAGTGACGTATCCGGAACCTCGCGGCAGATGCTGAACGCCACCAGCGCCACCGGATGTGCGTGCACCACGGCGCGGATGTCCTTGCGGACGCCATAGATCGCCTGATGGAACGGATACTCCGATGACGGCTTGTGCCGGCCTTCCACCGTCGCGCCGCGCACGCGAATAATGTCGGCCCGGGTCAGGCTTCCTTTGTCCACACGTGCGGGCGTGATCCAGACGTCGCCGGTCTCGTCGCGGATCGACACGTTGCCGCCTGACGTGGTGGTCATGCGGTAGCGGTAGATCCGCTGCATGGTCTGGACGATCTCATCGCGCGGATGGATCAGAGGCCGGGTGGCGTGCGACATGGTCAACTCCGTGCCTGCCGTTCCTCTGGTGCGCCTTATTTCGAGAAGTCCGGGTGGTCTCTCTTGCCGGCCGATTCCATGTAGGCGATTAGATCGAGAATCTCATCCTTGGTGAGGATGTCAGCAAGGCCCTGCGGCATCGGCGAAACCTTCGACAACGTGCGGGTCTTGATGTCGCTCTTCTTGACCGTGGTCTTGTCGGGCGCGAGCGGGTTTTGCTGGACCACCAGCTTGTCGGCGGTCTCCTCGAGAACGCGGCCGATGATGTCGGTGTCATTCTTCAACCCGATCATGGTGTTCTGATACTGCTCGGAGACGACCTTAGAGGGGTCGATGATCGATTCGAGAATATCACGACGCTGGAAGCGGCTGGAGACGGCCGTCAGATCCGGGCCGACCGCGCCACCGTCGTTGCCGAACTTGTGGCACTGTGCGCATTGGCCGATTTCGTACATGTTCTTGCCAACCTGGAAATTGCGGCCCTTGCCGACCTGCGCGAGCGCGGGTTCGAGATCGGCCATCGTCCAGTTTTTCACGACGGAGCGCTGGGTGGCGGCGGGCTTCTTCACTTTGCCGGGCGCGGTGAAGGCCGTGAGAACCGGCTCGAGCGCGGTGGTCTCCTCGGGAGAAAGGGTTTTGCGCGCATCGGCGTGGAGGTTCTTGAGGAAGTTCGGGAAGCTCGCGCCGTCGGAATAGTCGCGGCCGGCATCCTTAAACCACTGGGTCACATAGCCGGGGTGCTGCTTGGAGCGGTCACCCGTCCACCACGTGAAGTATTGCTGGCGCAGTTCCGGGGTCCAGCCGGTTTTTGCGGTGCGCAGCTGCAGGACATACCAGACCTGTTCTTCCTGGGTCGTGGAGGCGGTCAGCAGTTTAACGGTCTTGGCAATCGCATCGGGCGCGTCGAGGGCCAGAAGGATCTCCGAGAGTTCCCGGTTCATCGGCTCGGTTTTGGCCGGGTAGGCCGGGTCGAGCTCCGCGATAAGCGCCTTTGCGTCATCGGCGGTGGGCTTGCCCTGGCGTGCAATGGTCACTTCGATCACGCGGAGCTTTTCGATCTGCTGGGTTTCGGTCAGGGAGCTGATGGGGAATCTGGCCAGCGCCTTGAGCAGTTCTGGCTGAATGTCCTTGCCGCCGTAGCGGGCCAGGGCGAGGAGGGCGGTGAGGCCGGCGCTGGGCTGCTTCTCAGCCAGCGCCTTGTCCTTCCACTGTTCGATCGGCTGGGACTCAATGGCGAGGCGAGCGGCGTAGCGGATGAAACGGTCTGCGCTGTTGAGGTTGGCCCACGCCAGTTCGATAGCTGTCGTGTCCTGTTTGCCGTGGAATGCTTCGAGCTTGTGGCGGAGGGCGCGGGCATCAGCACCCGTGGCGTCATGGAGGTCGGCCGCCGCGGTTGATTCTTCGCCGGTGTAGGTGACGCGGTAGAGCGTCGCACCGGTGTTGCGGCCGCCGGTGGTGAAGTACATCGCCCCGTCCTTGCCAATGACAACATCTGTCAGATTCAGGTTCGACTTCGCACCAGTCCCGTTGAGCGACTTGGGGGCGACGAAATTCTCCCAGGTGCCCTTGTAGCTCGCGCCGTCGGGCGTGAGGTGAACAGCGATGAGCCGGCCGTAGGTCCAGTCGAGGACGTACATGGCCTTCTGATATTTGGCGGGGAACTTTGCGCCGGTCCCGAAGGCCACGCCGGTCGGGCAGCCGATGCCGACGGTGACGGCGGCGGGCAGGCTGTCCATGTAATACTCCGGCCACTTGGCGGATCCTTCGCGGAAGCCCTGATCAGCGCCGCTGGGGGCATGGAAGATGCGGATGGGGCGATACCAGGGCATGCCCCAGTCCCATTCCATGTCGCTGTCGAAGCCGAACAGTTCGCCGTCGGCGTTGAAGGCGATGTCATAGGTGTTGCGCTCGCCGGCCGCGAAGAGCTGGGGGTTCTTGCCGTCGGGGTCGAGGCGGACAATCGATCCGCCCGGAGGCTTCTTGCCGCTGCCAAAGCCGTTGCCGTCCTCGGCGCGGGGCATGGCCAGATCGTCGGCATAGTTGCGATGGGGCGAAACGGGGGCCATGTCATTGCCGAGATCGACGAAGTTGCCGACAACGACGTACAGCTTTTTGTCGGGGCCGAGCACGATGCCGTGCGCGCCGTGTTCACCATTTCCACCACGCCATTCGTGGAGCAGCTCAACGCTGTCGTAGTTGCCGTCGCCCTTGGTGTCTTTCAGGCGAAAGAGGCCAAACACGTTTCCTCCCCGTGGGCCTTTGCCGGACGCATTGACATACAGGCTGTCGAAGGCGAAAAGCGTCCCCATCACTTCGCTGACGGGCAACTTGAGAATTTCCTGTTGATCGACCACGCCATCCTTGAGCGTGACACGCGTGATGGCCTGCCCGTTCTGACCGCTCAGCAGCAAGCGGCCCTTTTCGTCGACGCCGAGGTTGATCCACGAGCCGTTGGCCTTCTCGGCCTTCAGGACCACATCCACCTTAAAGCCCGGCACCGTCTGCAGCAGATCGGCCTGCGCGTTGTCGGCGGCGTGCGCTGATGTCGCGAGGAGGAGTGAAAGAAAGGAGAGGCTGATTCGTTTGAGAAAACTCATGCGTCGATTCCCGAAGAGTGAGTGACACAAAAAACGTTGCGCGTTCCAACGCGGTGGCAACAGTTGCGCTCATTAAACCACAACACATGCCGCAGTCATAGTCTACCGCCGACAGAGCGGTTCGTTCAGGCGCGCGCCCGCTGGACGCGGCAGGCCGCGCCATTGCTGGCTACTGGTCGGCACGTCGGGTAACTTGCGGGGATGAACCCCAAGCAGCGGGCGGCGGAGGCCGCGTTGGCATATGTGCAGAGTGGAATGGTGGTCGGCCTGGGCACCGGGTCGACGGCCGACTATTTTTTGCAGGCGCTGGGGGCGGCCATTCGCGAGGGCAAGCTGACGGGCATTCGCGGCGTGCCAACCTCACGCCAATCCGAGCGTCGATCGGTTGAGCTGGGCATTCCATTGACCACCCTTCTGGACGCGCCGAGGCCCCATGTCACCATCGACGGCGCGGACGAAGTTGCGCCGGATCTCAATCTGATCAAGGGGCTGGGCGGCGCTCTGGTCCGCGAGAAGATCGTCGCGCAGCAGTCCGCCAAGCTGGTGATCATCGCGGATGAAAGCAAGCTGGTAAACCTGCTGGGGACGCATTCGCCCCTGCCGGTCGAGGTGGTGACGTTTGCCCATGAAGTACACGAGGCTTTCCTGCGCGGCCTGGGAGCCGAGCCGGTGCTTCGCATCGCCGGCGATGGCAAGCCGTTCTTCACCGACAACGGAAATCATATTTACGACTGCCGCTTTGCGTCGGGCATTGCCGATCCGGCCGGCCTGGAACACGCCCTGCTGCACCGCGCGGGCGTGGTGGACAGCGGGTTGTTCCTGAAGATGGCGGATGTGGCGCTGGTGGCCGGGGCGTACGCGGTGAAGTCGCTCATGCCCGGGGCACACTGAGATTTACCCGATCAACTGAGCCGTTCGCTCGGAAACTCCATGGTGCCGGCGGGCGCGAGGGGATGGCCGTTGCCGTTGCCATTGACGGGCGCAGCCTCATCGTCGGGCGCATCCGCATCGATCACCCGTGCCTGTTCCGCGGGTTCGGTTAGAAGCTTGGCGGGGGCCTGGTTGTAGCGGACCACCCGTTCAAATTCCTCATTGATGTCGCGCTGGATGGTGCGGACTTCCTCCTGAAGACGCATGTGTTGTTCCACGAGTAGTGCAATCTGATCGTCCATGCGCTGCAAGGCGGTGACCTTGCTGTGTGCACGTTGAAACAACTGAACCAGAGGTGACATCTCCCGCGCGGGAAAGTCGGCTGGCATGGGATCATCTCCTTGAAGGATCGCGGCCGTAGCCCCCTGCTTCTGGCTGCAATATGGCCGAACGGGAGGTGGATCGCAAGGAAAAAGCGCCAGCGCGCGACGGGACGCACCGCTTTCTCGATAGTTTGGGGGATATAGAACGCCTCGTGCCGACATGAATGCACGCCGCGCAACGCAATAGGGCCTGCCCGATGTTCAGCGACCGGCGGCGAAGTCATCCACCTGCACGCGCTTCCAGTGGGGCTGGTTGCGGGCGATGAATGTGGGGTTGAGTGGGTGAGTTTGATCGACGTCGTGGCCGGGGCTGACGCCCTTG
>JBBRHH010000465.1:0-4982 GCA_038222915.1 Tepidisphaerales bacterium | reverse complement strand
CTTGCCCGCGAATTTAACGGCAAGACTGGGAAAGTCATCACCGCGTCGATGGACAAGCTCTGCAAGAGTTGCTGCGAGATTTACATCAACACCACGTCGGTCGGCATGCATCCGAATGTGGATGAATCGCCCCTGGGCGACCGCCCGCCCCAGTTCACGCGCGACACATTGGTCTTCGACGTAATCTACAACCCGATCAAAACAAAGCTTCTTCAGCAGGCCGAAGCCGCCAAGGCAAAAACAATTAGCGGCGTGGAAATGTTTGTTCGGCAGGCCGCCGTACAGTTCAAAGCCTGGACCGGACTGGAAGCGCCAACGGCAGTAATGCGGGAAGTCGTCGAACGCAAGTTAGGCAGTTAGGGTTCGGAGGGTCCATGTTGCACATACAAGCGCAAGAGCACATTCACAATTTGACCAACGACGAGCTGATGGAGTACATCGAAGAAGGCGTTGCCTTATACGACCCCGACGCCATTGCGTTTGCCAGACAGGAGTTGGATCGCCGAGATGTCGTCCCGGAACGATTAGCACAAATGGAGTCGAACGCAGAGATGCGCGTTGGGCAGCGATCCGCGGACACGCACGAGATCGCCACGCGTTGTCTGGGTACATGGGGAAGAATTCTCGCGTTCATTGCCGGCATGTTTTTCTTTCCGCTGCTGCCGATGTTAATTGCCTGGAACCGGTTCAAAGGACGCGGCGAACACAGAAAAGCCCGCGAGCTTTGGCTATTCGCTGGCATTGGCTTTGGATCGATAATCGGATTTGCGATAGTTGCGACTCTGGTTTCACGGCTGATGGACTACCTGCAGGCCTATCGTGGAGCATCCGGCAGGTGAGCAACATCGCCTGTCTTCCCAGCGCCCAGCATCACCAATAAAGCCGGAAACACGATCAACACCACCGGAAGCTGAATCGCCAGCCCTATGACAATTGCCACGGCGAGCGGCTGAAGCATCGCCGCCCCGTGTCCGATGCCCAGTGCCAGCGGCAACAGCGCCAGGATCGCCGCAATGCTGGTCATGGCGATCGCCCGCATCCGGTGCCTGCCGGCCAGAATCAGCCGGCCCATCGTCGTCCCCTCCCCATTCATTTCGTGATATTCGGAGTAATAAAAGATCGCCACCTCGGCCACATTGCCGACAATCATCACCATTCCCATGATCGAGGTGATGTTCAATTGTGTTCTGGTAATCCACAACCCTACGAACACGCCCGACAACGCCAGCACCATGGTAATGACAATCGCAACGGCCACGCGGAAGCTCTCATACAAGAACAGCAGCAGCACGAACACCAGCATCCCAGCCGCACAGATCACAATGAGCAACCCCTGAAACTCCACGCGCTGCTGTTCCGCAATTCCCCCCATCTGATAGGTCACCCCGGCCGGGATGACACCGGGCTGTGCGAGTACGCGCTGCACCTCCGCGGCGGCCGAACCCAGATCACGTCCCTCCAGCCGAGCGGTTACGGCCACCATCCGCTTGAGATCCTCGCGACTGATTTCCGCCTGACCCACGACGGCCACAACGTTCGCGACTCGCTTTAACGGAAAGACGTGCCCGTTGGGCGCACGAATCATCATCTCCTCGACGTTTCGCTGGCGGGCCCGCATGTTCTGGCCCGTCCAGACGCGGACGCCAATCAATTTCGGTCCGCTTTGAATCTGCGTTGTGACGCTTCCACCCAGCGCAATTCCAACCGCCTTGGTGATCGAATCAACGTCCATTCCCTCCAGCGCCGCCTTCACCCGATCGATCTCAATATTCAGCGCATCGCCCGCGAACACCACGCCCTTGGTTTCCACAATCCCCGCAATTTTCTTGATCGCTTCCAGGACTTTGGGCGCCGTCTCCTGCAACAACTTCCCATTATCCGAATAAAGTTTGACTTCAATCGGCTGCGGCACCGCGGTTAAATCGCCCAGCTCATCCTCCATCAACTGCGCGGTCTCAATCTCCAACCCCGGGACCGTTTTCTCGATGCGATCGCGCACCTCGGCCATCACCTCTTCGATATCACGACGCGGCCGGCCTTTCAGTCGTATGAAGAAATCCCCCTGATTCGCCTCCGTCAATCCGCCGCCCAGTTGCAACCCCGTCCGGCGCGAATAGGTATCGACCTCTTTTGTATCCCGCAGTATCTCCTCCAACTGCCGCAACAGCCGATCGGTCTCCGTCAGCGACGTTCCCGGCGGCGCGACGTAATCCAGAATAAAGCCCCCCTCGTCCATCGACGGCATAAAGCCGCTGCCCAAATGCCTGAAACATACGTAACCCCCCAGCACAAGCGGCACCGCCACCAGCGACACCATCCACGGCTTCATCAGCAGCTTCGACATCACCACCGCGTACCCGCGATGCATCTTCTCCGTCAGTCGGCCATCCTCCTTCTGCTCCGCATCGCGGGAGTTGAGGACGCGGGCCGCGATGGCCGGGATCGCCACCCAGGCGATCAGATACGAAATCACCAGGCTGCACGCCATCGTCAAAGACAGTTCGGCGAAGAACGCGCCGGAGATCCCGATCAAGAATGCCGGCGGAATATGGATGATGATGGTCGACAAAGATGAGCCGGCCAGCGGCTTCGTAAACTCGTCGGCCGCCGCCTGCACCCGCCGTTGCGCATCCCCTGTGCCCACGCGCAGCCGCCGCACGATCTGTTCCACCATTACGATCGCGTCGTCGATGATCAGCCCCACGGCCGCCGCCATCCCGCCGAGCGTCATGATGTTGAAGCTCATGTGCAGTGCATAGAGCACCAGCACGGTGATCGCGAGAACCGCCGGAACCGCCACCATTGCAATCAGCGTAATCTTCCAGTTTCTCAGGAACACCAGCAGCACAAGCGCCGCCAGCGCAACGCCGATCAGCACCGCGTCACGCACACTGGCCGCGGAGGACAGAATGAGTTCACTCTGGTCATACCAGTTGGCAATCTTGATGTCTTTTGCCAGGCGCTTCTCGATCTCGGCCAGTTTCGCCTTGATCTCCCGTGCGATCTGCACTGTGTTGCCGCCCGGCTGCTGATATACCTGAAACAACACCGCATCGTGCCCGTCGGCCGTCACCCGCACGAACGCCGGCGCCGCGTCCTTCCGAACAGTCGCGACGTTGGACACCCGCACGACGCCGTTCGCGCCCGATCGCAAGACCGTTTCGCCAATCTCCGCCAGCGTCTTGAATCGCGTATCGGAAATTACCAGATACAGTTTGTCGTGCTCCTCGAGGCGCCCCACCGCCGTCAATACGTTTGCGGCCGTCAAGCTGGTGGCCACATCGCTTAAAGTCATCCCATACGACTGCAATTTCGCCGGATCGACAACGACGCGATACTCTTCGGTCGCTCCGCCCTGGACGCCGATGCTAGCGACACCTGTGACTGTGGACAGCGCCGGCCGGAGGTCATACATGGCGATGTCGCGCAGTTCGGTGAGCGAGTGCGTCTCGGAGATCATGCTGTACGCGAGGGACGGGAAAACCGTCGGATCCATCCGTCGAATACCAAAGGTCGTTCCCGACGGCAGCGACGGCAGAAGCCGGTTCACCTGTGACTGCGCCTGAAGCAGCGCCGACACCATGTCGGCGCCCCAATCAAAATTGATGGATATCGAAGCAGCACCGCGGCTGGTCGTCGATCGAACGGTTCGCACGCCCGGAATTGATCGCAGCGCCTCTTCCAGCGGATAAGTCACCTCCGTCGCCATCCGCTCGGCCGGGCGATCTCCGGCGTCGAGACTTACTTCAACGCGCGGAAAGTTGACGTGCGGAAACAGGGCCACCGGCAAGCGAAACGCCCCAAACACGCCGCCGACGGCGAGCACTATCACCAAAAAGAGAATGGAACGCGCATGCCGCTGCGCCCACGAAGCGATCTTCACGGGGCGCTCTCCACGTTCACTCCCATGCCATCTTCGAGCACGTAGTTGCCGCTGATGACAACGGCGTCCTTCGCATTTAGCCCCTCACCCTTCACTTCTATTTCGACCTCGTTCTCCAGGCCAACCGACACCTTGTGTTTCACGGCCTTTCCGTCGGCGATCGTGTACATCACAAAATCGTCGTCATCTGGCAAAACCGCCTGCCGCGGCACGGTTAGTCCCTTTATCGAGGCTATGACCAGCCTAGCGCGGACAAACGAGTCGAGGACGAGACCTGAGTCCGCGGGGATGGAAACAAACACGTCGACCATCCGCGTATCGGTGCTGATGCGTTGGGTGACCAGCCGCACTTTCCCATTCACTGCTTCTGCGTCCTTCGAAGCCACGGGGCGTAGTTCCACCACGTCATCCCTTTTCAGCCGTCGGGCATCGGCCGGTTCGACCCCAAGCTTCACTTCTATTCGATTCTCCACGGCTATCTCCACCAGCGACCCACCGGCCGGCACGATTTGCCCCTCCTGCACGTTGGACTTGCTGACGACTCCCGCGAATTCGGTCGCGGGTTTTTGCGGACCGCCCGCGCCGCGTTTCTCCAAGCTGTCCAGCTTCAGTTTTGCGTTCTCAAGCGACTGTTGAGCTTGCGACAATTCCTGATTGGTCGTCAGATGTTGATCAAATCGGAGTTGCGTCTGCTGCACGTCACGCGTGCCCGCCCCCACGGCATTCCGCGCCTCCTGAACCGCCAATTGCGTGTCGGGGCTCGCGTCCAGTTCAAGTAGCGCCGTGTTGGCCTCTACCTGCTGTCCAGGCGTCACCAGCAAATGGCCAATGCGCGACTCGAATGGCACCGAAACAATCTTCACTTCCCCCGGCTGTGCGATCACACTTCCGTAGGCCGTCACACTCTGCGAAATGCTCTTCTCCTGGATCAGAGCCGTTCGCACGGTGGCAACCGCGCTTTCCTTGGTCGCAGGCTGGGTCGTGCTCTCTTCTTTGTCACCATGCGAGCCGGCGCGGCCCAATAAATATCCGCCGGCCCCGACGGCCACTAGGACGACAATGTTCAACACGATTCTCATGGTGCCTTTCCAGTCTCAAC
>JBBRHH010000464.1:0-4982 GCA_038222915.1 Tepidisphaerales bacterium | reverse complement strand
CCGAGGAGACTAAACCGTGCGCCGCTGTTTGGTATAGGCGATGGGGGGGAGGGATGTTGAAAGAAGTAGGCGGTACGCAGTCGGCGGAGACGGAGGTGAGAATGACCAAGGCGCAATACACAACAGAGGGCCAAGTCCCAGTTCCCCGCCCGCTCCGGTCAGAATTCCTGCCGCACCGCTCGTACATCACAACAAGTCGTCATCATCAAAATCAATTCGCGCATGAAAAACGGTGCGAGAGACTCGCACCGTTTTTGACGTTGTGTTGTTTGTTCTTCTTAGACGTGGCGGGCTTCGGTGTCCTGCATCCACCAGTTGAGGAGGGTGGAGAGGGCGACGAGGGCGAAGGCGCTGATGGCCCGGTTCTTGATGACGTAGTTGATGGAGGATTCGGGGACGCCGACGGCGGGGGTCATGAGGTAGCCGACGACGGTGAAGAGGAGGAGCCAGGGGAGGACCATCCACAACATGCGGCGGCTTTCGAGGGCGTAGCAGATGACGAGTGGGACGGCGTAGAGGATGGGGAAGTTGAACTGGCCGGGCGAGAGGAGGTCGATGACGACGATGCAAAGGGTGAGGATGCCGCACATGGTGCCTGCGGCGAAACGTTCGAGAGAGCGGCTGACTTCAACGAAGTCGGCCCGGTCTTCGTCACGTGAACGGAGCAGGGTGCGGTGGCCTTCCAACTGTTGGCGGACGCCAATCCAGAGATAGGAGATGGCGGTGATGGCGAGAAGAGAAAGTGTGGCGAGGGTGCGGTTGACGAGGGTGAAGCCGATGACGGAACCGGCGATGGCCTTGTGTTCCATGGAGGACTTGACGCCATAGACGCCGAAGGTGAGTGCGACCATGAAGGCGGCCAGCTGCCAGACGTTTCGGCGGGAGATACGACGGGCGGCGACGACGACGAGCAAGGAGTAGAGAACGGAGAGATTGATCTTGGGGGTGAGGGTATCGAAGATCGCGATAAGGAGCGCGCCGGTCATGCAGGCCGCGAGGGCGTGGCGCTGTGACAGCGGAGCTCGCTCGAAGGGCCTCACGCCAGCCAGGAGTTCATTGGAAGGAATTGAAGTCATTTTTACCTCGCCACATCTTCGTGGATCAGCCAGCCCGGTCTTCTTAATGGATCAGTACGGTCGACTTACTTCCCATAATATCCTGCCAAGCGGGCTCTGTTGCAAGAGAATATCGGGCTAATTTTGCAAATTTTCCAGTTGAGTTGGCTAATGGCTGAGTCCGTAGATTTGCGGATATGGTCGAATCCGCCTGCCGTACATGCTTTCCCAAGGTGATTTCGCACACTAGAATCCGTCTGATGCCTCGTTACCTACCGAATTTCGAAGATTTTGACTCTATTGCCCAAACCGCACAAATCGTCCCTGTATACAAAAAATTGCTCGCGGACCACCTGACGCCGGTTTCGGCGTTTGAACTTCTCAGTGGGGACGAGCACGCGTTTCTGCTGGAGAGTGTGGTGGGCAACGAGAAGGTGGGACGGTTTAGCTTCATCGCAACATCTCCCACCCTGCTGTACGACGTCTACGAGGGGGAGGCGGTGATTCGTAGCGGGGGCAAGGAGGATCGTTTTGCGACGCGCGATCCGCTTTCGGATCTCGCGAAGCTTTTGCCCCAGAGGCGATATCACGCGCTCAAGGACCTTCCCGCTTTTACCGGCGGCCTGGTGGGCTACGCCAGCTACGACACGATTCGGTATTACGAATCCGAACAACTGAAATACGCTCCGAAAGATGATCGTGTTCTGCCGGACCTGCATTTTGGGTTGTATGACAACCTGGTGATTTTCGATCACGTGGACAAGACGATTCGCGTGGTTGCGAATGCGGATCTGACTGCCGGTTCGCCGAAGGAGGCGTATGATGCGGCGTGCCGGCGAATCGATGAATTGGTGAAGCTGTTGCAGCGGCCGTCACCGGGGCGGCTGGGGGAGATTGATCCGGGCGCGCCGCTGGGATTGAAGTTTGAAAGCAACATGACGCGTGCGCAGTTTGAGGGGGCGGTGGAGGCGGGGAAGGAATACATCAAGGCTGGGGACATTTTTCAGTTTGTGCCGAGCCAACGGCTTCGGGTGAAGAGCGCGGCCAAGCCGTTTGACGTGTATCGGGCGCTGCGGGTGATTAATCCTTCGCCGTTCATGTTTTATTTGAAGAGCCCGGCCTGCACGCTGATCGGGGCGAGCCCGGAGATTTTGTGCCGGGTGCAGGATGGAATCGTGACGAGCCGGCCACTGGCGGGGACGCGGCGGCGCGGAGTATCGGAGGCGGAGGACAAGGCGCTGGAGGCGGAGCTGTTGGCTGATCCAAAAGAGCGGGCGGAGCACATCATGCTGGTGGACTTGCATCGAAATGATGTTGGCCGGGTGGCGCGGATCGGGTCGGTGCATGTGAGCGACATGATGAGCATTGAGCGCTACAGCCATGTAATGCACATCACCACGAACGTGACGGGGACGCTGGCGGATGGGATGACGGCGTTGGATGCGCTGCGGGTTTCGCTGCCGGTGGGGACGGTGAGCGGCGCACCGAAAATCCGGGCGATGCAGATTATTGATGAACTGGAGCCGACGCGGCGCGGGCCATATGGTGGGGCGGTGGGGTATCTGGACTTTGCGGGAAACATGGATACGTGCATTGCGCTGCGGACGATTGTGTGGCAGAAGGGGATTTACGATGTCCAGGCCGGGGCGGGGGTGGTGGCGGATTCGGTGCCGGCGACGGAGTATGAGGAGACGATGAGCAAGGCGCGGGCAATGTTGAAGGCGGTGGAGATTGCGCAGGAGGGGTTTGGGGACTAGGAAATTGGGGAAAGGTGCGAGTGTATCGGACCCGGATAGACCGCAAGGGCGGTCTGGCCTCCATGATTTTGGGGCAATAATAAGGCTTTCGAGTCGTATCCAACCTTGTGCATCGATCAAGTTGCGGTAGACTTCGACGACTTGGCCGATAACGATGTGCTGCTTTGGCAGTAGATGGATATCGGCTGACGGAGGGGTTTGTATTCTCTTTTTTGCGAGGGTCTAGAAAATGTCGTTGCTTTCTCATCCAGCCCGCCGCCGCGCGTCGATCAATCGTAATAAGAAAATTCAGGCTCCCGTGCAGCCTCAGGTGGAAATGCTGGAGCATCGCCGCTTGTTTGCGGCGTTTGGCACTGGAGTGACTATTTCTACGAACGGGACGACAACCGTTCAGGCCGAGAACTTTGACACCGGGGCGGATGGGGCGGCGTATCACGACACGGACGGCGTGAATCAGGGTGGATTGAATTACCGGCCGGGCACCGGCGTGGATATTGAGAAGAACAACGATGGCGGGGTGGCCAACGTGGTGGACTATATTCGCAAGGGCGAATTCCTGAATTACACGGTGGATGTTGCCGCGGACGGCAACTACTCGATCGACTATCGCATCGCGTCCAAGGGTACTGGGGGGACATTCCATCTGGAAGTCGACAACGCGGTGGTTGGCAACGAGATCAATGTTCCAGATACGACCGGCTTTGCAACGTGGGCTTCGGTGAATCAGACGGCGATTCCGCTGACGGCCGGGACGCATGTGTTGAAGATTGCGTTTGATTCGGTGGGGGCGCTGGGGTTTGTGGGGAATCTGAATTCGTTCACGTTTACGCCTGTGCCGTTTGTTCCATTGCCCCCGCCGCCGCCGCCCCCGCCGCCTCCGGTGGAAGCACCGTTCCCTGGGCCGTCGGCGTTTGCGATTTCAGGCAACTCGACGAGCCTGCTGGAAGCTGAAAACTTTGATACCGGCGGCGAGGGCCTCGGGTATCACGACTCGGACAAAGTGAACCAGGGCGACAGCACGTATCGCAAAGCGGATTCGCCTGGCGTGGATATTTCGACGCTGACTGATAACGGCGCAGGGCTGGGCGTTACGTTTATCAAGGCCGGCGAGAATTTGAAATATGGCGTGAGTGTTGGGGCGCTCGGAAAATACAACATTGCGTTCCGGGTTGCTTCGGCCGGCGCGGGTGGAACGTTCCATGTGGACATGGACGGCGTGACGGTGATCCCGTCTATCAAGGTGCTGAATACCGGCGGATGGAGCACGTACATTTCTACGCCAGTGAACGGCGTCAGTCTGACGGCCGGTACGCACATCATGAAGATCGTTTTTGATTCGAACGGAAGCACGGGATTTGTGGGCAATCTCAACTATCTCACTTTCGCCCCGACTGCTCCGCCGGCTCCGGTGACACCGGTCGGTCCGTCGACTCCGCTTGGCGGCACCGCTCCGACAATTCCGGCGGTTGGCTCGCTGACTATTGAGGCCGAGAACTACGACAATGGCGGCGAAGGCTTCGCCTACCACGACGTGGACCCGGCGAACCTCGGAGGTAAGGGCCGGACGAACGAAGGGGTGGACGTCGAGTCCAACACAGATGGCGGCAACGGGCTGGACGTGGCGTTTACGCGGGCGTCGGAATCTATGCGGTATACCGTGAAGGTTGCGGCGGATGGCCGGTACAGCCTCGACTATCGCCTAGCGTCCATGGGCCTGGGTGGGAAATTCCACCTCGAACTGGATGGCGCTTTGCTCTCCGGCAGCGTGCAGGTTCCGGATACGACGGCTTGGAATAGCTGGTCGACGATCAACAACGGCAACGTGAACCTGACGGCCGGCACGCATGTGTTCCGTATCGTCATGGATACCGACAGCGCCACGACTGGGTTTGTCGGGAACATCAATTGGTTCCGATTCACCGCGGTTTGAGGATTCTTACAAATTGAAAAAGCAGACGCCCGCACGATCGTGCGGGCGTTTTTGCGCGCCAGGATCGACACGGGTTCGATCAGGTCCTGCGGTCAGTTGGCAAACGCTTAAGCGGCGACTACATTGCCGCCCTTCACTGCCCCATGGATTCAGCCGCACCGCCTACTCTCACGCCCACCGCCGCGCAGCCTCCGGCCAAGCGCAAATTGATGGGGCTCATCAAGCTGGCTCTGTTTGTAT
>JBBRHH010000463.1:0-4992 GCA_038222915.1 Tepidisphaerales bacterium | reverse complement strand
CCGGCGCATTGGTCGGATTTTCATCATCGATTTATTACCGCCATCAGCGAGGCGATTTCCGACACACTGCCGGATAACTATTTTGCGCGGATCGGCGAGCAGGTGCTGCTCGTTGAGCCGGGCGAGCCGGTGTCACGTCGCATCGTGCCGGACGTGTTGGTGGGACGAGATCCATTCGGAAGTGGTGCACCTGGTATCGGCGCCCAGAGTGCGGTGGTTGAGCCGGTATTGCTGCAAAACGTGATGCCGCTGGACCCATTGACCGAAGGGTTCATCGAGATTCTGCGACTATCGGATATGGAAGTTGTCAGCGTGATCGAGTTGCTCTCGCCTGCCAACAAGATGGGTGACGGGCGCGGCCAATACATTGCGAAGAGGCAGGATATTCTGCAGCGGCCGGTGAACCTCGTTGAAATTGATCTGCTGCGGGCCGGGCCGCGCCTGCGATTGTCGGCTCCCCTTCCCAAGGGCGATTATTTTCAGTTTGTTTCCCGTGCGGATCACCGGCCCGAGTGTGAGGTGTATGCCTGGACACTCCGCCAGCCGATTCCAAAGTTACTCGTGCCGCTCAGGAAGCCTGATGCAGATATCTGGGCCGACCTGGGCGCGGCGTTTCGAGATACCTTTGAACGTGGCCGATATGCGCGTTGGCTTGATTACGGTGCGCCTGCGCCGAATCCGCCCCTCAGCGGTGATGATGCTCAGTGGGTGGCGGGCGTTGCCCGGTCCGTGACGCCAAAGCCCTAGCGTGATTCCTCTTTCGTTGCCGGCGTTTGTTGGTTAATCTAGGCGCATGGCCTACTCCCGCCGCTGCTGGTTTACATTTCCTACGCGCACTCAGGTTGAACAGCCCATCATCTGGCAGATGAGCCGAAAATTTCCGGATGTCTCTTTCGATATCCGGCAGGCCAGCGTTCAGAATGAGATCGGGATCATGGCCGTGCTTCTCTCCGGTAAGGAGGAAGAAGTGCAAAGCGCGATTGATTTCATGCGCAAGAACGGCGTTACCGTCGAGCCGATCGAAAAGAGTGTGATTGAGGGATAGGACGTTCGATCCTTTTCCATTCGCCGGCCGGGCAGGATGCCCAGCCCCATACATCAGGTCAAGGAGGACCAACATGTCAGTTTCTACGGACACAGATCAGTCGCGTGGTTTAACGCTTCCCAGCAAGGTGATTGTTTCGCTGCGTGCGGGCGCGGTGCTGGCGATCGCCAACGTGGTTTGCGTGATCATTTTCTCCTGGGCGTGGACGAAAGTGAAAAGCGAGCCGCAAACCATTTCCGTGACCGGCTCCGCGAAAAAAGTGATTGTGTCTGATCTGATCACATGGCAGGGAAGGATATCTGTACTCGATCCGGAACTGACACCCGCCTACGACGGACTCAAAATTGCCTCTGACAAGACGCTCGCGTTTATCCGCGCTGCTGGAGTTCCCGACAGCGAAGTGACCGTGTCGTCCATCGGTACGACCAAACGCCGGGAAAGGGATGAGAAGGGCAACGAGAAACAGAAGATCATTGCTTACGAGTTGTCGCAGACGATTCAAATCGAAAGCAAAGATCTCAAGCGTGTGACCGAGGTATCGCGTTCGATTACAGGACTGATCAAGGAAGGGGTCGTGATGGAATCGAACGCGCCCCAATATCTGTATACCAAGCTGGCCGATTTGAAGATCGACATGCTGGCAGAAGCGACCAAGGACGCCACAACGCGGGCGGAGAAGATTGCTTCGAACAGCCGCGGGCAACTGGGTTCGATCATTGAAGCCAGAATGGGCGTGATGCAGATCAACCCGATCCATTCGACGGACGTGAGCAGCACCGGCAACAACGATACGAGCTCCCTGGACAAGGAAATCACCGCAATTGTGGCGGCGCGGTATTCGCTGAAATGAGCGTGATGTTGCGTTCTCGGGCGGGCTGGATATAATGTGGAGCACACCGGGGGCGGCAAATGGGTATTTCGGAAGTGTTTTCTGTTCCTGTCTTGGCCCGCCTGATCAAATACCCGGTTTAACGATTCGTCACAGAGAGTTCATTTTTGAAGCGTTGCGTCGCAGGATTTCAGCAGGCCATTTGCCTGTCTTGCCTGGTTTTGACCGCTCCCTCCTCAGGGTTACACTTCTGATGCTTCTTCACACGCGAGTCAAAAGGTAGATATGGCAGAGGAACTGCAACAGAAGATTTTGGAACATTTGCGCTCCGAGCGTTACCGGCCGCAACGGCCGCGTGGCTTGGCGCGCGAGCTCGAAGTGGAGGAGACGGAGTATCACGCGTTTCGGGACGCGCTGCGTGAACTGACGCACAGCGGGCGGGTGATTCTCGGTGCCCGGGGGGCTTTGATTTTGCCGTCGCAGAAGAGCAGCAGCGACGAATTTACGGGGATTTATCGACACAACAAGCGCGGGTTTGGATTCGTCGTCCCGCAGGATCCCGGTAGCCGGGAAGACCTGTATATCCCACAGGGCGAGAACGGCGGGGCGATGACGGGCGATGTCGTTCGCGCCAAGATCACCAGTCGTGGCCAGCGCGATGGGAAGGCGATTTACAGCGGGCGGATCACCGATGTGGTCCAGCGCACCAATAAGCACTTTGTTGGCAGTCTGTCGAAGCAGGGGGCGCAGTGGTTTGTTTACCCGGATGGCAACACGCTGACCGAGCCGATCGAAACGCCTGATGCGGCCACGCGCCACATCAAGCCGGGAACGAAGGTGGTGGTTGAGATCACCACGTATCCGGAGGCTGGCCAACGGCCGCAGGGAGTTATCACAGAGGTTCTTGGGGCCGCCGGGGAGAAAGACGTTGACCTGAAGAGCGTCATCGTTCAATTCAACCTCCCCGGCGCGTTTCCAGACGAAGTGCGCGCTCAGGCGCGTGAAGCCGTCGATAGCTTTGATCCGCGCGAGGAGGCCGGGCGTCGGTTCGATTTGAGCAGTGAAATGATCTGCACGATCGATCCGGATGACGCCAAGGATTATGACGATGCCATCAGCCTGCGCAAGGTGGATGACGGGCTTTGTGAACTGGGCGTGCATATCGCGGACGTCTCGTATTTTGTGCCGCACGGGTCGCCCTTGGATCTCGAGGCGCAGAAGCGCGGGAACAGTTGTTACTTTCCCGGGCATGTCATTCCGATGTTGCCGGAGATTCTGAGCAACGGCGTCTGCTCGCTGCAGCAGGGGGTTCCGCGGCTTTGCAAGAGCGTGTTTATTACGTTCGATAAAGACGCGAAGCCGGTGCGGGCGAAGTTTGCCAATACGGTCATTAAAAGCGCGGCCCGGCTGCGGTATCGCGAGGCGCAGTCGATTCTGGACAAGTCGGATTCGATTCCGCATCCGGAAGGCGCGCGAACGATTGGCGACTACGACCCGAAGGTTGTGCAGTTGCTGAATGACCTGGATTCGCTGGCGAAGCGCATTCAGAAGCGACGGCGGGGCGAGGGGCAGATCGTGCTTGATCTGCCGGATGTCGATCTGGTGCTGGATGAAGAAGGGAAAGTGATCGGCGCGGAGCCGGAGGACGAGAGCTTTACGCACACGCTGATTGAGATGTTCATGGTGGAGGCGAACGAGGCGGTGGCGCGCCTGTTTGACTCGATTGATGTGCCGTTCCTGCGGCGTATCCATCCGGAGCCGGCGGCCGATAGTTCGGAGCGGCTGCGGCACTTTGTGGAGGTTGCCGGTTATCGGTTGCCGAAGATCGCGGATCGGAAGGCGCTGCAATCGCTGCTAATGAGCGTGAAGGGCAAGCCGGAGGCTTTTGCGATCAATCTTGCCGTGCTGAAGAGCCTGAGCCGGGCGGAGTATTCGCCGCAAGTGCTTGGGCACTATGCACTGGCGAGCGAGCACTATTGCCATTACACGTCGCCGATCCGGCGGTATGCCGATTTGATGATTCACCGGTTACTGGATTTGTACTTTGCGGCTCGAGGGAATGCGGGCGGGGGATCGAAGCGGAAGAAAGTTCAGATCGATGATGCGATTCCTTATGAGGAACTGCAGAACATCGGGCGGCAGCTGAGCTATACCGAGCGGCGGGCTGATGATGCGGAGCGGGAGCTGCGGCAGATCAAGATCCTGGAGCTTTTGAAGGATCAGATTGGCGAAGTCTTCAGCGGCGTCGTTACCGGGATTACCGGTTTTGGGATCTTCATTCAGCTTGGCGCTTATCTCGTGGATGGCTTGATCCGCTATGAAGATCTGATGGATGACTGGTGGGATGTGGATGAGCGCAGCGGGGTGGTGCGCGGGCAGCGGACTGGGAAGAAGATCGGCATTGGCGATGTGGTCAAGGCCCTAATCGTGAAAGTGGATGTGCCGCGGCGGGAGCTGGATCTGGCAATTGTCGAGCATATGGGGCGGTCTTCGCCGCTTTCAGGGGCGGATGGGAAGAGCAAAGGCGGGAATGCGCGGAAGGGGCGGGGCGGGAGCAATAGTAAGAAGCCGATGGTCTCGGCCAAGAAGCCGCCGCCGGCCAATCGTGGTGGCGGCGGTGGGCGCGGGCGCGGGAAGAAGCGAAGGCGTTAGCCGCCGGCGGCGTGTCGGTCGTAGGCTCGGCGAGCGAGGCGATCGACTAGTTCACCGAAGGAGATGCCGGCGTGGGCCGCTGCTTCGGGCAGGAGGCTCTTGGGCGTGAAGCCTGGGAGCGTGTTGATCTCCAACAGATACGGGTTGTGTTCTTCGTCGAGCATGATGTCGATGCGGGCGAGGTCCCGTGCGCCAACGATGTCGTTGGCCTGGCGGGCGAGATCGCGACATTGCTCGACTACTTTGGCGGGAAGGCCGGTGTCGAAGCGGTGTTCGGTGTCGCTGGCTTTGTACTTGGCTTCGTAGTCGAAGAACTCGCGCTTGGGGACGATTCGGATCGGGGCGAGGGGTTTTTCTTCGAGGAGGCCGACGGTGAGCTCGGGGCCCTGAATGAACTGTTCGACGAGGGCGCGGCCGTGGCGGGAGAGAACTTGTTTAATCGCATCAGAGGCCTGGGCGGGATGTT